>CAZPQO010000001.1:0-24371 GCA_964588745.1 uncultured Methanomassiliicoccales archaeon
CGATGATCTGCGTGAAATACATGCCGAGGGAAAAACTCGGATTGTCTTTGGCCGTCATCACTTTGGGAAGTTCGGTGGGATATGCGCTGGGACCTCCCTTGGGAGGAATGCTTACCCAAATGCTGTCCTGGCATTGGATATTCCTTATCAACATACCGATTGGTCTTGTTGCGATTCCTCTTGCATTTCGGGTGATTCCCAAAGACAGAAAACTTTCGAAGGAACCCGTCGATCTGTCCGGAGGAATTCTGTTGTTTGCCGCCATAGTTTCCGGAGTGTTCGCTTTGGAAAAGATGGGGAGTCCGGAGGAAATCTCTTTTGCGGTGTTTGCCGCCGCAGGATGCGTTCTGTTCCTTGTTTCATTCATCGTAAGAGAACTGAAATGCAGAATTCCGATAATAGACGTCAGGATATTCAGATTCGGCAATTTCAACTCCGTTTTCCTTGCATACCTGATGTTCAGCATCGCTTACGCGGGGACTTTCTATCTGTTGCCGTTTTACATGAATCTTGTTTTGGGATTTTCCCCGGGAATAAGCGGAATGTATCTGCTGATTCCTTCGATCGTGACCGGAATAACCTGTATGATCTTCGGCAAACTTTCCGATGTCATGGGAAGAAGGATGTTTGCGGTGGGCGCCTGTCTGTCCATAGTTTCGTATAACGTAATCATGTGGTTCATGATGCCGGAAAACGGACGCTGGTTGCTTATTCCGATTACTTTGCTCATGGGTCTGAGCTGGGGATTTGCCGGTGGACCGATGGCGGGACGCGTGGTGGAACACGCACCTGAAGGACATGCGGGAATCGGATCTTCGGTAATGGCTTTGTCGACCTATTTGGGAGCGGGGATAGGGACTGCGCTGTTTGCCGCCGTGTTTTCCTTTTCTTCCGGGGCTCCGGGGAAGGAGTTTGTTCTGATGACCGTATCCGAATTCACAACAGGGTTTTCAGCGGTCATACTGTTGGGAATTCTTTTGGCTTCTTTGGGCGCGTTATTGTCATTCTTGGTGAAGGATGCCGGGCATTCCCGGTAACGGTTTATCCATAGAATTAAAAACAACCATGGCCGTCGGCCCTTACATGAAATACGAATGTGTCGTCTGCGGATACATCTACGACGAGGAAAAGGAAGGCGTATTGTTCAAAGACCTTCCCGATGACTACGTCTGTCCTGACTGCGGAGTGGGCAAAGAAGATTTCGATCTCTACGAAGAGTGATCAATTTTCTGTTCCGTCAATGGTTACGAATTGGGTATTCTGAGCCTTGCGAAGCTCATTCATCAGTTGTTTCGCTTCTTCGCTTCCCTGTTCGGAAGCTTTCTTCATCGTAGCCACGGCTTTGCCTGAATCCTCTTCCGTGCCGTGACCCTGAAGTTCCATTCTTGCTTTGATAAAAGATGCGTCTGCATCGCCTTCTTCCGACGCTTCGGAATAATACTTGTAGGCTTTCTCAAGATTTCTCTCAACCCCCGTTCCTTCGTAATACAGCGTGCCGACGCTTACCTTTGCGGCGGTTATGCCCATATCGGCGGCTTTGAGATACCATTCAAATGCTTTCTCGATCCCTCCGGGAATGTTTCCGGAATGAATCAGCCCCGCGACTTTCATGATTGCTTCCGGTATTCCCGCTTCGGCAGATTTCAAAAACAGTCCGTAAGCTTTCTCTTCATCCTTTTCCGTCCCGGTTCCGGTTTCCGACATATATCCCGCCATGAACATGGATACCGGATCGTTGGCTTCGGCGGACCGGGAAAACCATCTGAAGGCTTCTTCGTAATCGGGCTCCGTGCCGTAACCGTGAAAATTGTACTGAGCCATGAACGCATAAGCGGGAATCATGCCGGCTTCGGCGGCTGTTCGGAAATGGCGGAAGGATTCTTCGGGATTTTCAGGGAACCCGTAATCTCCGGTATGAATCATCCCCAAACGGTAATTGGATTCAACATGACCCATTTCGGCGGCTTTGTGATACAGCTCGATTGCGCGTTTTTCGTCCTTGGCCGTGCCGAATCCCACCATGAGAACTTCGGCAAGTCCGAAAATGCCCTGAGGGTATTTCGCTTCCGCCGCCAACGAGAACAGACGGACGGCTTCTTCGGGAATCTTTTCCTTTCCGTTCGTACCCATCATGTACGATATCGCTTCAATGCAGTATTCCTCGGCCTGTCGGGTATCCATATTACTCCATAGGCTTCCCGTTCATAAATTGAACGCAGGTCAGTCCTTTTATAATTGAACAGTCATTCAATTGAATAGGTGTTCAATTGACAGAAGAACCTGATTGTCTTACCGATTGTCCCCACGCCGGACACGAAGAAGTCGTCAAAGCCGTAAAAGAAAAACTGCCTGACGACGAATCGATAACGGAACTGTCGGGATTCTTCAGTCTGTTCAGCGACTGTACGAGATTAAGAATTCTGATGAGCCTTGATATCAGTGAAATGTGCGTCCGTTGCATAAGCGATACTCTCGGCATGTCGGATTCCGCCGTATCCCATCAACTGAGACTTTTGAGAGAATCGAATCTCGTCAAATCGAGAAGAGACGGAAAATTCGTATATTATTCATTAAGCGACGATCACGTAAAATCCATTGTGGAGACCGCCGCGGAGCATCTTACGGAGGATAGAGAATGAAATTCGTATACAGACTCGACGGGCTGGGATGCGCCAACTGCGCAACCAAAATGGAAAAAATGATTTCGAAAATCAGAGGCGTGGATTCCGCTGCCATCGTATTCATGTCACAGCGCCTGATAGTTCACTCAGACGAAGAGAACATCGGAGAAATCGACGGAGAAATCGAAAAGATCGTAAAAAAAGTATCCTGCGATGCCGTGAAAATACAGAGGTGAAGGATTGAAAAACAGATCCGCAAGAGTTCTGATTTCTTTCCTTCTGTTCGTCCCCGGAGTTTTGTTGGGTTATTTCGGTTACGGTTCCGTTTCACTGGCGGTTCTGCTTGCCGCATATCTCATCACAGGTTATTCCGTTATAATCAATGCGGGAAAAAGTCTGAGATACGGAATGATGCTGGATGAGAATTTCCTTACCGTGATAGCGTCGGCGGGAGCTTTTCTGATCGGTGCCGGAGCGGAGGGTGTTGCCGTAATGCTGTTCTTCTCCGTCGGCGAACTGTTTGAAGATGCCGCGGTGAAAAAATCCAGACGATCCATATCGGAACTTGTGGAAATGCAGCCTTTGTCCGTCCGTGTGATCAGAAACGGTTCAGAAACCGATATCCCTCCCGAAGAGGTTGAAATCGGAGATCTGTTTTCGGTGCTCCCGGGTGAAAGGATACCCATAGACGGAACGGTCGTATCGGGAATTTCAACATTGGACACCAAGGCTCTGACCGGAGAATCCATGCCTAAAGACGTCGGCATCGGCGATGTTGTGCTGAGCGGCAGCATAAACCTCACAGGATCCCTTACGCTGAAAACCGACAAGGTATATTCGGAATCAACGGTCGCAAGAGTTCTGGAACTCGTTGAAGAATCCGGCGCAATGAAATCCGAAAGTGAGAAGTTCATCACCGTATTCGCGAAATACTACACCCCCGCAGTGGTGGCCGCGGCAGTCGCTGTGGCCTTGATCCCCATAATCTTCTTCGGTCTTCCCGCGGACGTTTGGGTTTACAGAGCTTTGGTCATGTTGGTCATATCCTGTCCCTGTGCGTTGGTGATATCCGTCCCTCTGACATTCTTCTGCGGAGTCGGAAGAGCGTCCAAGAACGGCATACTGATCAACGGCGGCGCCGTGATGGACCGTTTGACGTTTACCGATTCGGTTATGATGGACAAAACGGGCACGGTCACCAAGGGCAATTTCGATCTCACCGGTGTATATCCCGAGAGTATGTCTTCCGACGATCTGATTATGTACGCGGCCATGTCCGAGTACCGTTCGGATCATCCCATATCAAGAGCCATCATCGATCATTACGGCAAAGAAATCGATTCTTCAAGAATCGGAGAGTCTGAAAACATACCGGGAAAAGGCATTGTCGCCGAGGTTGACGGCATAACCGTGCATATCGGAAACGGAGGACTGATGAAAGACATCGGAATAGTTTCTTTCACGGATGACGGGGACGTCACGAACATACATGTTGCCGTCGAAGGAAAATACGCCGGAAGAATCACGATTTCCGACACTCCGAAAAATGATTCCGCCGTTGCGATATGCGAATTGGAAAGGCTCGGCGTCAAAGAAACCGTCATGTTGACTGGGGATACCGAAGCTTCGGCGAAGAGAATTGCGGACATGGTAGGAATCACCGACTTCCACAGCGAACTCCTTCCTGAAGAAAAGCTCAGAAAACTGGAAGAATACCTCGGAAAAGGCAGAAAGACCCTTTTGTACGTCGGAGACGGAATCAACGACGCGCCCTCCATAGCCCGGGCGGACGTGGGCATTGCCATGGGAGGAATCGGTTCCGACAGTGCGGTCGAAGCCGCGGATGTTGTGATAATGAACGATTCGCTGTGCAAGATACCGGAAGCGGTACGCATTTCCAGAGACACCAGAAGAATAGCCCATCAGAACATCGTGTTCTCACTGGCAATCAAGTTTCTGGCTTTGGGTCTGGCGGTTTTCGGATTGGCGGGAATGTGGTTTGCCATATTCGCGGACGTGGGCGTATCGGCGATAGCGATACTGAACGGAATACGGGCTTACGGGTTCGAAAAAACGCATATCTGCACCGCGGAATGTCCCGTATGCAATTGAAATGAAGATGCATTATGGACCGAATCACCCGTCACAAAGAAACAATAAAACTATATCAACGGGAAATATACTGAATTCAGATGGGTATGGAAGAGGAACTAAACGTAGGCATTGACCTGGGTACAACCTACTCTTGCCTCGCATACATCGATGGGTCGGGAGACCCTGTCGTGGAAAGAAATTTCGAGCAGGAGGAGACTACTCCTTCGGTTATACTTTTCAACGAAAATCATGAAATAGTGGTCGGATCTCCCGCCAAGGACATTGCGGCCATGTATCCCCCCGGAAGAACTTTCGTTTCGGTCAAGAGACATATAGGGACCGAATTCAGAGCCGAAGTGGACGGGGAGATATACACTCCCGTCACTCTGTCCGCCGCCATTCTGAAAAAGCTGCTGAATGATTTCACAGAAGTTCACGGACGGGAAATCAAAAGAGCAGTGATCACCTGTCCTGCTTATTTCGGACAGAACGAAAGAGAGTCCACAAAGAACGCCGGAAGAATTGCCGGGTTGGACGAAGTGATCATAATCAACGAACCCACCGCCGCCGCCATATCTTTCGGTTACGGAACCGACGATTCCGAAAAACGGGTATTGGTGTATGATTTGGGCGGCGGTACTTTCGACGTAACGATTCTTGACGTTTCGGGAGGAACTTTCAACGCAGTCGCAACCGACGGCGAACGTTTGCTCGGAGGCCGTGACTGGGACGTTGCTTTGGCCAAACTGATACTCAAAAAAGTATCTCAGGAATCGGGGATTCCGGTGGATGAACTCAAAGAGGACAGGGAAGCCACCGTCACCTTGGAAGTCGATACGGAATCCATCAAAAAGAGGCTGACAACCGCGGAGTCCACAAGAGGCTCCATGAACGTTGGGGCCGAGAGAATCATATACACCGTGACCAGGGAAGAATTCGAAGAGGCCACTGCGCATCTCTTCGAACGGACTTTGGACGTGATGAACAATGTCCTTGAATCCGTCGGCACTTCCGTCGAAGGAATCGACGACATCATCCTCGTGGGAGGTTCCTGCAGAATGCCCCATATAATTGAGGGGATAATGAAACTGTATCCCGAAGTCAATGTGCGTCTTTTCGATCCGGACAGATCCGTCGCGAAAGGAGCGGCCGTATTTGCAAGATCCAAAAACATGTCGGAAATAGGACATGAGGAAGAATACGCCATAAAGGTGAAGAACGTCCTAAGCAAATCTTTCGGAGTCAGAGTTGATTATGCGGGAAACGAAATGATTTCCAATCTGATTTACAGAAACGAAACCCTTCCTTTGGAGAACGTCAAGATTTATTATCCCGTGGAAGACGGTCAGACTTCCGTTCTTGTGGAAATATTCGAGAATTCCGCATTGCGTTCGGAAGATAATGTAAGACTGGAAATGAACGAGGGGGATTACGTGGGGGCTTTCGACATGGATTTGCCGGAAGGCATCACGAAAGATACGCAAATCACCGTGAAGTTCAAAGCCGCCGAAGACGGAACAATCAGCGCGGAAGTGGAATGTTTGGGTGAAGTGAAAGAATACAATCTGGAAAGCTTCCTCACCATATCCGACGAAGACTTGGAAAAATCCAAAGGACTCATTGAAAAAGTGGGATGAATTCTCACTTGCAGGACGAAACGAATCTCCGGGCCCAATCTTTTTGGGACAGTGCGTTCTGATGCATGTACGTTCCGACGGATGAATTGATTACCATACCGTCTTTCGAATTTATGATGCCCACTCCCCGGGACAGATCGTAACAGTAAAGAGAATCTTTTTTCGGATACACTTCCGAATAGTGATATTCATGAGCCCTCACGGGCGAATCAAACAAAGGATTGTTTTCGTTGGGTGTCGCCAGAACGTACGTGGGACCGTGGCGGTTTTCCGTCATCACGGCCTCCCCGTCGAATATCCCGGTCATTCCGTGAACCGTTCCGTCAATGTCCCTGAGACTGTCGCACATAGTCAGCAATCCTCCGCATTCCCCGAGTATGGGTTTTCCTTCTTCGGATGCGTTCTTCATGCCTTCGGTGAAATCTTTGTTCGAAGATATTCCGTCGGCGAAGAGTTCCGGATATCCCCCGCCGAGATAGTACATATCGGCGTCGGGAAGAGAATCCCCCGCAACGGGTGAGAAATGTCTGATTTCGATGCCTGAAGCTTCCAGACATTCAAGGTTTTCTTTGTAGTAAAAACAGAAAGCGTCATCCAAAGGGACGGCGGCGGTCATCGATGCGTTTCTTTTGGTGTACGGCGACTCGGTAGGCAGATCCGCATCGGAAGATTCGGCGATGTCCATCAGAACGTTGAGATCCACACCTTCGGCGATTTCCTCGAAAGGCGAGATATCCCAACCGGAATCCGGTGTGACAAGTCCGGCCTGTCTTCTTTTCGCCGGACCGTTTGGGAGCCTGCGTATCTTACCGACAACTTTCTGTTTGCAGTAACGTTCCGTCACGGCATCGATTTTGTCTTCATGCTGCTTTCCCGAAATGTTATTGAGAATTATGCCTTCGATTTTCACATCGGGATCGAAATCGGCGAATCCGTTGATTATCGCGGCCGCACTTTTATTGAGAGATCTTACATCCACAGTGAGAATCACGGGGAACCCCAACAGCTTGGCGAGTCCCGCGGTGGAACCGACGTCATTGTCGGCCGAAAATCCTTCGTACAATCCCCTGACGCCTTCGATGACGCACAGATCCGCCCCGCGGGAAGCATAACCCACAACGTTGCGGACGGTATCCTCGTCCATCATGAAAGAATCAAGATTTCTGCATTCTCTTCCCGATGCGATTGTATGATACATGGGATCGACGAAATCCGGTCCGGCTTTGAAAGCTTGAACTTTGTAATCTTTCGATAAACGGGAAAGTATCCCCGTGGTTATCGAAGTCTTTCCGACATTGCTGCCGGTTCCGGCTATTACGACTCCCTTCAACTTTCCCTCACCAGCTCTCTCAGCGTGTCTCCGGTTTCAAGAGGAATGATCGCGTCGGTGCCCATTACCAAAGAATGGGATGAAATTTCTCCGACGGAATTGGGAAATCCGGAATTGATGTAATTGGTGAGCTGTCTCGGCTGATCCGTTATCAGAATATCAGTTTCCTTTATCCCCGGGTATGCATGACAGATTCCGGTTATGATTGTCAGATCCGGTTTGAATCCGTCCACTTCGGCCTTCAGGTCATCGCCGATAAGAGCATACTCGTCAAGACCTCCGGTTATTGCGTCGATCGTGACTTTTTCATTTTCGCATTGGGAAAGTATATTCTCCGCATAACTTCGGATTCTCGGAAGTCCTTTGTTCACATCCAGATTGGCGACGAAGAATGTCTCACCACCGAGCTTTTTAGAAGCTTCGTCAACAGCCAGAAACATATCGGCAAAACGGTATGCCAGCTCCTTCTTGGCATTCATGACGACGGCCACCTTTCCTCCGTCGGAAAGCGTATCGCATATTTTTTTGCATACATTGAGTTTGGTCGCTCCGACGGAGGGTTTCATGTAAGGCTTGCTTGCAAGACCTCTTTTCTTTTCCATCTCCGTGGCGGCTTTCATCAGACCTGTCTGACGTTCGGTTTCTTCGGCGGGGATGAGTCCCGCGTCCCTTCCGGCTTCAAGAGCTTTGATTGCGCCTTCCGTATTGTTGGGCATGCAACCGTGAACTTCCACCGGGAATACCGTGCATTTCAATCCTGCGCGTTTGATTGAGGATTCCATATCTTCCCCTATAATCATGCTTGCGCAGGTTCCGATGACGGCAACGGTGCCGGGATTGAACCTTTCATCGACTTCTTTGAGAGTTTTTACCAGTTCTTCCGAACCTCCGAATATCAAATCCGTTTCGGAAAGAGCGGTGGTGACTATTCTGACGCCGGCCTGTTCCAAAGAACGGGAGGCCATGAATCCGCAACCCGACGGACCGTGAACAACCACAACGTCCACATTCATGTCTCTCAGCGTATACATGGCGGCAACGATCGGGTTCGGGCGGGGGTGAATTATTTTCATGTGTATCCTTCCTTTACAAACAGAATCAACGGCCCTTCGGAATCCGGGATATCCGGTATTCTTCCCGAACCGTCGGTTATTATCAGTTCCACTCCGTATTCACGGGAAATTTCGATTATGTCTTCCGCATTCAGTTTACTGCAGACTTTTCTGTTGACAGGGTCCAACACCGCGACCGCACCGTCGAGAACATTCATTTTTTTGAGAGTTTCGTATGTGCGTTCCACCGAACGTTTTGATATTCCGGGGTTCCTTTCCTTAACCACCCATCTGTTGTTTTCCCGGTACACTCCGCCCCGGCCTTCCATTCCTTTGAAGGTCGAAAGTCCTTTTTTCAGATCTTCCGTGGGGGTATCCATGATGCCGCACACGGTCACAGCCATTTCTATGGCATCAAGATATTCGAGAGCAAGATAATCGGAACTCAGGTCCGTTTCGAAACCTTCGCCGTAATCTGCGCGTATCCTGAGGGATTCGCCGAAACCGGGATTGTTGAGTACTTCGATTCTGTTTCCGTACCCTTCTGTTTTTCCTATGTTGAAAGTTTTCCAAAAATCTGTTTCGTTGAGAGGAACGACGTTCATGCCGGAAAGAATTTCTTTCTTTCCTTCGGATGCTTTTCTCGTGTCAGCGGCAATCGGATAATCTTCCAACAGGTTGGTTATGCATGCGATATCCGCTTTACCGGAACCTCCGAGGGACACTTCGCAGATGAGGATATCATAACCTTCCTTCGGCACCGTCAGCATATGCGGCGGAGCTATGCTCACCTTTTCTTCATTTGAAAGTCTGCCGTTTTCCCAAAAACCTCTGCCTTTGGAACTGTGAAGAAGCACTTTGTTTCCTGCAACGGTAAGAATATGAGCCAGTAATCCGCAAAAACCCGTTTTTCCTTTGACGCCGGTAACTTCTATCCTGAATTTGTCGTTCTCCGTGAGTTCGCCCACGGCTTGGCTGAAAAACTTCCTTTCGCCGTAAGTTACGCCTTCGAGGAAGCTGTCGGGACAGTGTACCGGCATCAATACAAGGTCGTATTCGCCCGGAGGCACCTCTTTGTGAACCGAGTATCCTTTATTCCTCAGTCTCAGCAATTCCTCTTCGGGCGTAACCTTGTAGACATCCACACAGGTGACGGAGTCGTCCTCATCGGGATAAAGATCCGCGAGGACTCCTCCGCCGTGCACGGTGTCAAGGAGCAGGATTTTCATATTCCGTATTTTTCCAGCCTTTTGGCCAAAACATCCGCAAGACGGGGTTCTTTGCCTACGGGCATTGCATAGTGGATGTTGATTTCCCTGCCGAAAGCGGTGCTTATGCCTCCGTCACTGTTTGCGGGAATTCCCAGGGTTTCGGGGACTTCTTCGCCCAGATGGGCGCCGGATGCTATGAACAGGGGAAGAACGGCAACATCGGTGACATCGGTAGCGGCGATTTCCTTCATGACATCCTCAATGAAAGGTTCGTTGAATTCATTGAATGCGTGGTAAACGTTGGAATAACCTCTCTCTTTCAACCTGTCGGCGTTGAGCTTGATTATTTCTGCGTTGTAGGACAGACGGGATCCGTGGCCGACAACCATAATCGCGGCTTTCTTTCCGTTGCAGGATTCCTTGATTCTGTCTTCGAGGATGTCCGTAAGGTTCGGATCTTCACCGATGGGTCCTTCGAAGTGTACCGTGACTTCCTTTCCGGCGACAGTGGTTTTTCCGCCTTTGGAGTTTTCGGGTATGTTGAGCTTCTGGGGGATGTCCCTTGTGATGTGGAGACCGGATGCAATGAAAAAGGGAATTGCGATTATCTCTTCGATTCCTTCTTTCACCATTTCTTCCAGAACGGTGTCCGCAAGAGGCATGGTTGTTTCGTTGTACGCGGTCCATACGGGAAGTCCGGTGCGCTCTTTCAATGCATTTGCCTGCTGTTCGACGGCTTCTTTGTTGTGGTTGAACCTGGAGCCGTGTCCGATGAATAAAATTCCTCTTTTCATGTTATCTTCTCTGTTTACTTCATTAATCGCATTCCGCCTTCGGAATCTTCCGAACGTCGAATCATTTCCTCTGCGAGTGATTTGAAATTCTCTGCCATCACGGAGTCGGGAGCGTGCCTTACCACCGTGGTTCCGGCCGCTTCCGCGTCCTGAACCGCTTGGTCTCTGGGCAACCGGTAAACAACATCGCAACCCATTTCCCTCGCGGCATCGTCAACGATTCTGTTTTCATCGTCAATGCCTCTGGAATTCTGGATTATGCCTCCGAACACCGCATAACCGTCCCCGGCAAAGCCGTCCACGGCCTGACGGATGTTGTCCGCGGCGTACAGCGACATCATCTCTCCCGATGTGACCACAAAAACTTCTTTGGCGTATCCGTTGCGGATAGGCATTGCAAACCCTCCGCATACGACGTCACCCAAGACATCATAGATTATCACATCGGGTTTGACAATGTCGATTGCCCCCAAGTCTTCCAGTTGATCGAAGGCCGCGATAATTCCGCGGCCGGCGCAACCCGTGCCCGGTTTAGGACCTCCGCATTCGACACAGAACACATTGTGTCCCGTATCATGAATAACGTCGTCCAAAGACACGTTGCCTTCCTTCATTCTGTCAAGAACTGTATCGGGTGCTTTGCCGCCCATCAAAAGTTTGGTGGAGTCGGCTTTGGGGTCGCATCCGATCTGAAGAACCCGGAAGCCCATATCGGCCAATGCATCGCTTATGTTCGAAGAGACGGTGGATTTACCTATTCCGCCCTTCCCGTAAATGGCAATTCTTCTCAATAATTCACCAATAGAGTCATACTTAATAATACTTTCAACTTCGTTCGTGCTAAATGGATGGTACATCCAATGCACTGCGCACTACTCCGATTGATTAAAAGATTGTGTTCAAAGGTCCAATATTCTGTATAATTCGGCCCTTTCGGATTTGGAAATATTGCGGTATTTGCCGACTCCCATGTCTCCGAGTTCAAGATTGAGGACTCTGACCCTCTTGATCGTCAGCGCGGTGTAATCCAATTCCCCGCACATTCTTCTGATTTGACGGTTGATGCCCTGTTTGAGAATGATTCTGAATTCACGGTCACCGGTCTGTATGATTTCGCATTTCCTTGTGACGACCGAACCGCCCATAATCGGAACTCCCCTTGACATTTCTTTGATGAATTTTTCCGTGATATCGCGGTCGACGGTGACAATGTATTCTTTGTCGTGGCCGTTGCTTGAATGCATTATTTTTTCCGCGAGGAAACCGTTGTTGGTCATCAGCAACAGACCTTCGGACTCTTTGTCCAAACGTCCGACGGAATAAATCCTCTTTGAGAATCCGATATAATCGATTACGTTATCGGGATCTTCGGGGTTGGACGTGCAGGTTATTCCCCTGGGTTTGTAAAACAAAAGAACAATGTCTTCCTCTTCGGGAGATACGACGTTTCCGTCCACACGGACAACGTTTCCGGAAAATACTTTGTCGCCCAAAACGGCTTTCATTCCGTCAATGGTTACTCTGCCTTCCTCTATGATTTTGTCTGCGCCGCGTCTTGAAGAGACGCCGGAATCGCCGAGATATTTGTTAAGTCTGACGCCTTTGTTTTCGGAAGGTACCATGAGCGTTCATTAAAGGTATATTATATAATGATGTGCAACAGGAGAGGTATTTTAATCAAACCGCATATCCTGCCGATATGTGGCCGTTCAGTAAAAGGGCTAAAGGCGCCGTTCTGAAATATGTGGACTTCGACATTCACTGGGATACCGAAGACCCTTTCATTTTCGTATCCCATCACAGGGACAACTACCCTAAAGGGAATTCTCAGCAGGCCCCTCCTTACGATATGATTGCCTGGAGGGATTTGGGCCACGATTACAAAAAACACAACGGATTCCGGATGTACAAAGGGAAAGTCGTTCCGGGTTTCCCGATGCATGCCCATTGGGGGTATGAAACCTTCACTCTCGCCGAAGAAGGATATGTGGATACTTTCGATTCCGAAGGCAATCAGTCACGGTTCGGCTTCGGAGATGCCCAGTGGGTCACGGCTTCAAGCAAATACCAACACAACGAGATGTATCCATTGGTGTTTCAGGACCGCCCGAACCCCAACAACATTACCCAGATTATGATTAACCTTCCACTGGAAATGAAGGGGTCTTTAAATAGGGTCCATATGCTCTGGTCGGATAGTATAAAAACAAGAAGATTTACCGACGGTTCCGGAAAGAATACCGAGGTCATCCTGTATGCGGGAACGTATGAGAATATGACCGTAGAGGTACCTAATCCGGATTCCTGGACGGCGGATCCCGGGAACGGGGTCAAGATCCTTCAGATAAAAATGGAAGAGGGCGCGGAATACGTTCTGAAAGCAGATTCGCCTGAGATAAATCGAAATCTGTATTTCGTTTCCGGAAGCCATGCGGATGTCAACGGTTTCGCCGCGGATGCGGGATACAGAATGAAACTCACATCCGATGCCGACGTTATAATCAGAAACGGAGATGTTCCGTCTAAGTTCTGGCTGTTGGACGGCAAGCCGATAAAACAAAAGATGTCTTCTTTCGGCCCCGTGGTTCTTGAAAATGACAAAGCCGTCAGAGCCGCAATGAACAACATCAGAGAACAAGAGTTTGAAATCTGGCCCTGGAACGTTATCGACAAGGTGCAGGCGATTGAAGCACCGAGATTCATAAGATACGCCGACGGAAGGGAAGAATATCCGGACGGAAAGCCCGAGGGGTTCGAACCCGCCGAATTGAGACGGAATGAATGAGTCTTCGATTACCGTCTGTTTTTGCGATGTTGCCGTGATTTGTCTGATAAATTTTATCAATGACTGTTCGGACCGCAACCACAGGGTGTAAAAATAATCTGATTCCGTGCCCTTGGGACACGGATTCGGATAAAAAGGTTCAGAATTCGTCTTTGTTGTAAATCATCGCGTTGCAGATTGCGGCGGCAATGTTCGATCCGCCCTTTCTGCCTTTGGCGACGATGTACGGAACATCGGAATCCATAATCTGTTCTTTCGATTCGATTACGTTGACGAATCCGACGGGAACGCCGATTATCAATGCCGGTTCGAGTTTGCCTTCATCGATGAGTTCCTTCAGCCTTATCAGCGCAGTGGGAGCGTTTCCTATGGCAAAGATATTCCTGCCTTTCAACGCCGCGCCCCGTTCCATTGAAACCTTTGCGCGGGTGCAGCCTCTGGCTTTGGCTTCTTCGATTACGGATTCGTCGCCGATGAAACAATGAGCTTCTCCTCCGAAAGAGGCAAGACGGTCTTTGTTCACACCGGAATAGGCCATTCTTGTGTCAGTTATGATGTTTGCGCCGGAACGTATCGCCTCAATTCCGATTCGCACGGCATCTTCGGAGAATTCCAGATTGTCCGCGTAATCGAAATCCGCTGAAGTGTGAATACATCTTTTGATTACGGAAAACTCGGGTTCCGGCCATTTCCTTCCACCCAGTTCGCTTTCTATGATCTCCATGCTGCGTTTTTCGATATCTGCAGGTTTCACATTGAGAATTTTCATTGTTCGACCTCATATCCTCTGGGCGTGATCATTTTCCCATTCGAAACATAGGTCTGAGAATTGCCTACGATTACAATGGAGAACATATCCACATCGTCGTAAGGAATGTTGCCCAGCGTTGCAAGGATTGTGCTTTCTTCCTCTCTCCGTGCGTTTCTCACAATACCCACCGGAGTTTCGGAGGATCTGTATTTGAGCAGAATCTCCACGGCCTCGGGAAGATGCTGAACTCTTTTCTTGCTTTTGGGATTGTAAAGACAGACAATCATATCTCCGACGCCGGCGCTGTCGATGCGTTTCATTATCAGATCATAAGGAGTCATCAAATCGGAAAGACTGATGATTGCCAGATCGTGCATCAGAGGCGCCCCGAGTATGGATGCCGCCGCGGAAGCCGCGGTGACTCCGGGAACCACGTCCACTTCTATGTCCGCATTCATTTCGTCAACGAGTTGGTATATGATTCCCGCCATTCCGTAAATTCCGGAATCTCCGCTGCTGACCATCGCCACGTTCAATCCGGTGGATGCGTCCTCTATTGCCGAACGGCATCTTTCCACTTCTCTCATCATACCTGTGGCTTTGTATTCTTTCTCGGGAAAGTATTCTTTCAGAATATCCACGTAGGTTGTGTAACCTGTAACGATGTCCGCGGCTTCGATTGCGTTCACGGCTCTCAGAGTCATGTCTTCTTTGGAACCGGGGCCGAATCCGACCACGGTAAGTTTGCCGGACATTCACTCCACCGTCCCTTTGCGGTATTCGGTTGTGAATGCTTTGTCATAAAGTTTGGATAAGCTGTACTCGTCTCCGAGGAAATCACCGACAACCGTCAGTGCAGTCTTGGTTATCCCTGCTTCCTTCACTTTGGAAGATATGTTCTTCAGAGTGCCCGTGACAATCTCCTGTTCGGGCCAACTTGCCTTGTAAACGACTGCGACGGGAGTGTTTTCTTCGTATCCTCCTTCGATCAGCTGTTCGGTCAGTTCGTCCATGAATCCCACACTGAGGAAAATAACCATGGTCGCATGGTGGGATGCCAGTTCCGCAATGCTTTCCCCTTCGGGCATGGGTGTCCTTCCTTCCATTCTTGTGAATATGACGGTTTGACTGACATCGGGAAGGGTGTATTCCTTCTTCAGTGCAGCGGCAGTCGCAAAGGCGGAACTTACTCCGGGGATGACTTTGCTTTCAATCCCCATTTCGTCCAATCTGTCGATCTGTTCCCTTATGGCACCGTAAATGGACGGGTCCCCGGTGTGAACGCGTGCGGTGTTCAGTCCCTCGGACTCGGCGTTCTTCATAACTTCAAGAACTTCGTCCAGATTCATTTCCGCACTGTTATAGATCTTTGCGGTCTTTTTGGCGTCGCTTAATACAGCAGGATTCACCAACGAACCGGCGTAAATTATCACTTCCGCCGAATCTATCGCTCTTTTTCCTTTGATTGTCAATAATTCCGGATCTCCCGGGCCGGCGCCGACGAATGTTATCATTTTGAATCCTCGCTTTTATTTTTCTTCACTATGACTGTGGTGAAATATCCGTATTCGCGGTCAACATCGATGGGTCCGATGTATTCTCCGTCCATGCCGATGTTGCTGATGACGGTCCCGTTCTCCAAAGGTATTCCGTTCTTTTTCATCATGTCCGCGAGAACCTGCATGGAATCCCAGGCCTTCATCACGACAAGATTGTCGGAAGAAGCCAGAAAGGAATCCAATCTGCCGTTGTTCTTCTTGGCCATGGGAATCACGGTAAGGTCTTCGTCACCTATCATCAAGGGTATTCTCGCTTCGGCGGCACCGCCGCAGAAGGATGTGATTCCGGGAATTACTTCTGTCTCGTATCCCAGATTTCTGATCTCCTCGTCAACGTACATGTAAGTGCTGTAAACTCCCACATCCCCGAGGGAAACCATTGCCACGTCGGAACCGGAATCCAAAACTTCCGTCAGTTCTTTGATGGCTTCGGATCTGCAGGCTTCCCTGACTTTATCGTCGGGATTCATGCTGAACAGAAGTTCCAGAATTTTCTTTCCGGACAGGTCGGTTGCTTTCCCTGCTATGTCCAAAGCCGTACTGTCCTCTCCCCGTTTGTGAACAGGGTAAGCGATCACCGCGGATCGATCAATCAATTCTTTGGCTTTGATTGTGAGAAGTCCCGGGTCTCCGGGGCCCACACTTACGCCATATAATTTTCCTGCCATCGGATTTCACCTAATCTTATGATTCACCGTACATGCTATACGTTTATTTAAGTTGGATAGTATATCCAACTGTAATTATCCGATAAGTGTTATAGCATGGATAATTCCTCCAATTTAAGGGCTGAGTCAATGTCCGGAACCGAAAAAGACGAGATGTCCGTCAACCAGGGCGGAAAGATACTGAAAAGGGGTCATACTACGGGAACGTGTGCGGCGGCGGGATCCAAAGCCGCCGCAATCATGTTGCTGACGGGCAACCCTGTCAACAGTATTGACATTTTGACGCCAAAAGGAATTCTTCTCGATCTTAAAATCGAAGACATAGATTTACAAAAAGACAGAGTCAGATGCGCCGTAAGGAAAGACGGAGGCGACGACATCGACGTGACACACGGTTCCCTTGTTTATTCCGAAGTGATTCTTTCCGACGAAGGCACTGAAATCGACGGCGGAATCGGCGTCGGAAGAATAACGAAAAAGGGATTGGATCAACCCGTCGGAAACGCCGCAATCAACAGAATTCCCAGAAACATGATTGTTGAAGCTTTGGAAGATGTCAGGGACAATCTGAATTACGATAAGGGATTCAATGTAACGATATCGATTCCCGACGGCACCGAACTTGCGGAAAAAACTTTCAATCCCCGTTTGGGAATAATCGGGGGAATCTCCGTTCTGGGAACTTCCGGAATTGTCGAACCCATGAGCGAAAAGGCAATCATTGACACCATAAAAGCGGAAATGAAAGTCAGAAAGGAGGAAGGTACGGAGACTTTGCTTGTGGTACCGGGAAATTACGGCGCAAGCTACGTGGAAGCCATTGACGGTCTCGATCCGGAATCCGCCGTAAGGTGCAGCAACTACATCGGGGAGACTTTGGATTATGCCGCCGAACTCGGTTTCAAAAATTTATTGCTCATAGGCAATCTCGGCAAACTGGTGAAACTTGCGGGAGGCATCATGAATACGCATTCGAGAGAATCCGATTCGCGCATGGAAATCCTCGCGGGGAATGCAGCCGTTGCCGGGGCTTCCGTCGACATACTGAAGAAAATCATGGATTCTGTTTCCACGGATGATGCGCTGTATCACATCAACGAAGCAAACCTTCTCGACTATGTCATGACCCTCATATCCGAAAAGGCTGAATATCACATGAACCGAAGAACCGAAAATAAAGTGAAATGCGGCACGATGATTTTCTCCTCCGAATACGGATTGATCGGGCGTTCACCTTCGTCAAAAGATTCGCTCAAAGAACTGGGAGGTTCGGTACTTTGATTCATATCGTTGCCTTTTCCTCCAAAGGTTGCGAATTGGCTTTGAAAATATCCGAAGGATTGGATACGGAGAACAAAGTCTTCTCAAAAACTTCCGGCAATTCTGAAGGTACGGTACACATCGACGTGCCCATATCCCATTGGGCCGGGGAATCTTTCAAAGAAACGGAGGGAATCGTATTCGTCGGGGCTACTGGAATTGCGGTCAGAGCAATCGCACCCCATGTGAAAAACAAAGCAAAAGATCCGGCAATCGTATGCATCGACGAGCTCGGAAAATATTGCATTTCTCTGCTTTCCGGGCATCTCGGAGGCGCTAACGATCTCACACTCAAAATATCGGAAATCACAGGCGCGGAACCTGTGATATCCACCGCAACAGACCTTAACAAAAAATTCTCCGTGGATGTGTTCGCATCGTCGAGAAACATGGCCATCGGCAGCATGAATCTCGCCAAAGAAATTTCCGCCGCCGTTCTTGAAAATAAAAACATCGGATTCAAAAGCGATTATCCCTACTCGGGAAATCTTCCGGAGAACTTTACCGAATCTGAAAAGAATTTGGGAATCCACGTCACGTCTTCGAACAAATCGATTTTCAAAAAAACACTGAGGCTGATTCCTAAAAATCTTATTTTGGGTATCGGTTGTAGAAGAGACACTCCCGAAGACACTGTCAACAGGGTCGTCCGCAAAGTTCTGTCCGACAATGATATTTCGATCGAAGGCGTAAGACTTATAGCCAGCATAGATTTGAAAAGCGATGAGAAAGGCCTGCTTGAGTTTTCTGAAAAACTCGGCGTGCCCTCGGTTTTTTACACAGCGGAAGAGCTTAACACTCTCCGGGGAGACTTCAGCAAATCCGATTTCGTTTTGAAAACAATCGGCGTCGATTGCGTCAGTGAAAGAGCCGCTATGTTCCCCTCAGCCGAAGGGAAAGTGATTGTTCCGAAAACCGGACTTGACGGCGTAACCGTTGCCGTGGTCAAAGAACCATTTGAATTTAATTTTGGAGTTGAACCTACTTGAAGAAAAAAGCGCTGATATTCGCGGGCACCACCGAAGGAAGGGAACTGACGGATTTCCTCAGTAAAAACAAGATTGACGTCACGGTGAGCACCGCAACCGAATACGGTGAATCCGTTATAGAAATAAACGATCACACAGAAACTGACAGCATACGCGGCGTGGACAACATGGCCGAAAGAATGAAAGAATTCGATATTGTGATTGATGCCACCCATCCCTACGCCATAAGAAAATCGGAGCACATCAGGGAAGCTTCAAAAATCAACGGTACTCCGCTAATCAGGATAATCCGTCCCGACAGCGACGGAATCGGAAATCCGATAACTTTTCCCGACATACCTTCCGCCGTGAATTACCTCTCGGGAACCGAAGGGAACATATTCGTCACCACCGGAAGCAACGAACTGTCCGAGTTCACATCCATTCCCGGCTACAAAGAAAGAGTGTACGCCCGGGTTCTCTCGCTGTCTTCGGTTGCCGAGAAGTGTTCTGCTCTGGGATTCGAAGGCAGAAATCTGATGTGCATGGAAGGTCCTTACAGCGAAGAACTGAATCTCGCAATGATGAAACATGTTGACGCGAAATACATGGTGACAAAGGATTCGGGTTCGGTCGGCGGTTTCGAAGACAAGATGTCTGCCGCCGCAAAAGCCGGCGTCATCCCGATTGTGATCGGCCGTCCCGCGGAACATGACGGAATTCCGATGGAAGAAGCGATAAAGGAACTGTCCGAACTGTTCTCAATAGATTTGCCGTCAAAGAAAAGAAAAATTACCATTGCGGGAATCGGAACAGGAAACGATGCGGGTCTGACATTGGCCGTTATAAACAGTGTTAAAAATTCGAATTTGGTCATCGGCGCGAAAAGAATGCTGGAATGTTTTGATCTGACGGGAAAAGAAGTTCTCGAAGAATACCGTTCGAAAGAGATTCTGGAATATGTGGAAAATAACCGACAATTCGGCAATATAACGGTACTGATGTCCGGAGACACGGGATACTACAGCGGCACCAAGAAACTGTTGATTGCTTTCGAAAATGAAGATTATGACATAACCGTGTTGCCGGGAATCTCTTCGATATCATACTTTTTCTCAAAGTTGGGAGAATCCTGGGATGACGTGCACCTGACCAGCCTTCACGGCAGGGAAGAGAACATCGTGGGTCTCGTGAAACGTCACAAAAGACTGTTCACGCTCCTGAACGGAGAGGAATCCACACATGAAATGTGCAGAGAACTCATCGAATACAATCTTGAAGACGTGGAAATAGCCATCGGTCAGGATTTCGGTTCATCGGAAGAAAGAATCGACAAAGGCTCTCCGGAAGAAATATTGAAAATGCCTCTCGGAAAACTTTGCGTCGCGTTCATCAAAAATCCCGATGCGTCGAACGTAATCCCACTGGGTATTTCCGATGAGGATTTCATACGCGGAACGGCACCTATGACAAAAAGCGAAGTCCGCTCTCTGTCCGTGGTAAAATTAAAACTGAACGAGGATTCCGTAATCTACGACGTGGGGGCCGGAACCGGATCCGTTTCCGTGGAAATGGCTTCCGTCGCCCTTTCGGGTCATGTTTATGCCGTTGAGAAAAACAAAGATGCCGTTTCTCTGATTTCAGAGAATTGTAAAAAATTCGGAACTCCCAACATTGCCGTGGTGGAAGGGTTCGCCCCTGATGCTTTGGCCGAACTTCCGATGCCCACTCACGCATTCATAGGAGGATCTTCCGGAAATCTGGAATCCATAATCGATGTGCTTCTTGAAAAGAATCCTGACGTCAGAATCGTAATCACGTCCGTAACATTGGAAACTCTGTCCGAAACCATGCGTTGCGTCAATGAACTGAACATAACCGAAGAAGAAACGATATGCATGAATATATCAAGAGCCAGACTTCTGGGCGACTATCATTTGATGACTGCGCAGAACCCCGTTTATATAACGGTCTGCAGAGGCGGTAAGGAATGAAACATCCGAGATTTCTCATCGCCGCACCTTCCAGCGGAAGCGGAAAAACAACGGTGACCTGCGGAATTCTCCAAGCCCTTGTGGACAGAGGATTAAAGGTATCGTCATTCAAATGCGGTCCCGATTACATCGATCCCATGTTCCACGGCCGTGTCATCGGAACCAAATCGAAGAATCTGGACGCTTTCTTCTGTGACGACAATCTTCTGAAGTATCTTTTCGCACGTTCCGCGGATGAGACGGACATATCGGTCATTGAAGGAGTCATGGGATTCTATGACGGAATCAGTATAACGTCTTCCGAAGCGAGTTCCTACGACGTGGCCGGAAAAATGAAAGCTCCCGTGATATTGGTTGTCGACTGTAAAGGAGCCAGTGTCTCATGCATACCTATGATCAAAGGATTCGCCGATTATGTTGAAAACAGCAACATCAAAGGCGTTATTCTGAACAGAATGTCCAAACACGTTTACGAAGGGCTCAAAACAATGATAGAGGAACAAACCGGAGCCGAAGTCATCGGTTACGTTCCGAGACTTGACGATATTGCCATTGAAAGCAGACATCTGGGTTTGGTTATGCCGGATGAAGTCGTGATGCTCAAGGAAAAGCTGTCGAAACTCGCAAAGGTTCTGGAGGAGACTATTGACATCCAACGTTTGATTCAGATTGCGAATGATGTGGAAAATCTTGAATGGGAAGAACCTTCCTTTAACAGATTGAACAACAAAATCAGAATAGGTCTGGCACGCGACGATGCGTTCTGTTTCACCTACGAAGACAATGTTTCGTTGCTGAAAGACTGCGGTGCGGAAATCGTGGAATTTTCTCCTCTGAACGATGAGAAATTGCCCGAAGACATTCACGGACTCATATTCTCCGGAGGATATCCCGAGCTTCACGGAGAAAAACTCAGCACGAACAAACCCATGCTGAAGGATATCAGAGGGAAACTTGACGCGGGAATGCCCTGTATGGCCGAAAGCGGGGGTTTCATGTACCTTCACGAGGAATTGGAAGGTATTGACGGCAAAATGTACCCGATGGTCGGCTTCGTCAAAGGAAGGTGCTTCCACGCAGGAAAACTGTCCCGGTTCGGATACGTCACGTTAAGCCCGAAGGAAAATCAGATGCTGCCTCAGGGAAGCATCGTAAAAGGTCACGAATTCCATTACTGGAACACGGACAACGACGGGAAAAGCTGGCAGGCGGAAAGGACCTCAGGACGGAAATACGATTGTATTCACGGATCCGAATCCCTTATGCTGGGATTCCCCCATGTGTTCTATTATTCCAACCCGGAACTGCCTTATTCATTCCTTGTCGCCTGCAACAGGCATGCCGAAGAATGATGCAATGTCTTTCAGCATTCCGGTGAATGTGAATTCGGTTGCGATTATGTCGGGTTCTCTTCCGAATTCCCGCAGCTCATAAGCAGTGGGAGTTCCGATTGCGGCGACCTTTACTGAATCCATGAGTGCTGTCGTTCGGTCACCGAACTTTTCCTTCATCTGAGCGTAAAAAATCCTTGATGATTTCGGACTTGTGAAAGCCATAACGTCCAAATCTCCGTTTTCGACAGAATCCATTATTTCCGTCAGCTCGGGAGTGATTCCGAACTCTTCCAATCTGTATGTGGCTATTGTGACAACCTTTGCTCCAGCTTCGGAAAGTCCTTCGTCAAGAACTTCGGTTCCGCTGTCGGATCTTATCAAAAGCACGGTCTTTCCGTTGACTCTTCCTTTCAGCATGTCCACTATGCCGTATGACGAGTACTCGGAAGGCATCATGTCGGATTTCACACCGGCATCGATCAACGCTTTCTCGGTGGCGGGTCCGATGGATACCACATTTATATTTTCAAAAAGAACCGGGAATTCGTCTCCGAATTCGCCGATGCACTTTTCCACCGCGGTAATCGAACCGAAAACCGCAAAGGAAGCTTTGCCGGAGGTCAGGCAATCCCTTATTTTTTGGAATTCTTCCCTGTCCCCCGTAATTATTTTCATGGATGGGGCACCCAAAACCCGAAAACCCATTTCTTCCGCTTCGCGAACGGCGTTCCTGAGTCTTTCTTCGGGTCTTGTGAACCCCAATCCGATCATTGCATATCCCCGATTTTCTCGCGGACGGACACAACGTCGCCCACAACCATGATTCCCGGAGGTTTCAGTTCCTTCTCGGCGATGGTCTTTTCAAGATCGGAAACAACGGTCACTTCCACTCTCTGATCCGGAGTCGAACCGTCGGTGATTATCGCCGCGGGAGTGTCGGGAGACATTCCTCCGTCGATCAGACCTTTGGAAATCCTTCCCGCGTTGCCGAGGCCCATCATGATGACGACGGTACCGTGACTTTCGGCCAAAGCCTTCCAATCCACCCGGTCTTCCGTTCTGTCTTCTTTCTCGTGACCCGTAACGAAGGTGACCATCGAAGCGTGATCTCTGTGAGTGACGGGAATGCCGACAAGTTCCGGCACGGCTATGGACGAAGAAACACCGGGAACAACGAAAACGTCAATACCGGCATCCCTGAGTTCTTCCGCTTCTTCCGCGCCTCTTCCGAACATGAAGGGATCTCCCCCTTTCAGTCTGACCACGGTTTTTCCTTCTTTGGCGTATTTTACCAAGAGTTCGTTGGTTTCGGACTGTCTGAGATTGTGATGTCCTCCCCGTTTTCCCGCATCCACCAACTCTGCGCCTTCTTTGCAGAGTTCAAGGAATCCGGGATTGGCCAAAGCGTCATACATGATGACATCGGCCTGTGCCAGAAGTTCTTTTCCTTTCACGGTGATAAGTCCGGGATCTCCGGGGCCCGCACCGACAAGATATACTTTACCGCTCATTTTTACACCTCAGGCCTTTTGCCCGTAAGATAATCCGCTATGTTGAGCATTTCGTCCATTACGAAATGTTCGGGTATCCACGTGTCCACCCACATGGGTTCGGGAGTGTATGTGAAAGACACGCCCTTCACGTTGATTTCGTCCCCTTTGAATTTTGCGTTAATGCCGACGGGAGACGAACAGCCGGCCTGCATAAGTTTCATGATTCCTCTTTCCGCCCCGGTTTCCAACCTTGAGACGTAATCGTCGACCTTCTTCAGAAGTCCGAGAGTTTTCCCGTCATCGATTCTGCATTCGATTGCAATCGTGCCCTGTGCGGCGGCGGGAATGAAAACATTCGGATCGAGAACTTCGTGAGGTCTGTCGATTTCCATTCTTTCCAAGCCCGCTTTGGCAAGAATGATTGCGTCATATTCGCCCTCGTCCAATTTGGACAATCTTGTGTGGATGTTTCCCCTGATGGGTTTGATTGTGATGTCCGGGCGCACGTGTCTGAGAATGTGTTCCCTTCTCACCGATGAAGTGCCCACAACAGCCCCTTCCGGGAGTTCGTCCAAGGGAAAGGGGAGTATGATGTCCTCGGGACTGTCTCTTTCAAGAACGGCTCCGATGGTGAGTCCTTCCCTCAGCGTGGTGGGAATGTCCTTGTACGAGTTGACCGAAACATCGATTTCTTTGTTCACAAGGGCATCGTCCAATTCTCTGACGAAAGCTCCTATGACGCTCATTCCGCAGAGAGGAG
>CAZPQO010000002.1:0-21554 GCA_964588745.1 uncultured Methanomassiliicoccales archaeon
CAGCGACCTCATGATCTTCAGTCATGCACTCTCCCAACTGAGTTACCGTGGCTTAAGCTCCCCTATGCGAGGAGGTATTATAAAGTTTACTGGGTGCCCCGACCCGCGGGAAGGTCTTCGGATACCGTCCGTCACAGGATGGATGCAGAGTGTTTTTCCGCAGTGAACTGATTGCGAAAAAACACGGATTGAAAATCTTACCGGAGCGACAGCCGCCTATATCGGCGGCTGTCGCATGAACGGCGGCAACCCGAGGTTGAAAATTGCCGCGTTCCCGGTTCAATAAGTTTAATCCTCGTCCTGCTCCTCGGCCCACCTGTGAGGTTCTTCTTCCTCTTCGGTTTCCTCTTCGGATACCGGAAGGGTTTCCGGAACCGCAGGGGTTTCCGTCTCGGGAATATGTTCGACCACATCCAGAATGTCGTCGTCTTCCACCACGGATTCCACGGCGGCGACTTTGTCCCCGTCGTGAAGTTCCATGATCTTCACTCCCTGAGTGTTCCGGCTGGTCTGACGTATGCTTTCGACGGCGATTCTCAGAATCTTTCCTTCGACGCTGTTGAGCATAAGTTCCTCGCCCACGGCAACCTTTCTCACGGAAACGACTCCGCCGTTTCTGTCGGTGGTCCGGATGGTGATGACTCCTTTGCCGCCTCTCTTGGTGAGACGGTATTCGTCCACCGACGTAACCTTTCCGAAACCGTTTTCCGTCACGGTTAGAAGAGTGTCTTCGGGAGTGACGACAGCCATGGACACGGCCACATCGCCTTTGTTGAGAGTGATTCCCTTCACTCCCATCGTATCCCTGCCGGAGGGTCTCACGTCACCTTGGTTGAATCTGACCGCCTGACCGTTGCGGCTGGCGATGATGATTTCGTCGCCTTCGGCGCATATGTCCGTTTCGATCAGTTTCCTTCCGGGCATGAGTCTGATGGCTTTGATGCCCACTCTTCTCACGTTTCCGTAAGCGCTGAGCCTTGTTTTCTTGACCATTCCGTCATCGGTGCAGAACACCAGATATCTGTCGTCGGAGAATTCGGAAACACAGATTGTGTTCACGATGGTCTCTCCGTCTTCCAGATCGTCGATGAGGTTCACGATGGGTTTTCCTCTGGAATGTCTGCTTCCCTCGGGGATTCTGTATCCCTTGAGCCAGTGAAGACGTCCCAGATCCGAAATGAACATGACGTAATCATGGGATGAGGTGATGAACATGTTCGAAACGTGATCTTCGTCCTTGGTCTGCATTCCCATCAGACCCACTCCGCCCCTTCCCTGCTGTCTGTAGGTCGACAGGGGGATGCGTTTGATGTAATTGTCCTTGGTGATCGTAATCACGACATCCTCTTTGGGAATCAGATCTTCTTCGTCGGTATCGATGTCGAAGGGACTGATTTCGGTGCGGCGGGCATCTCCGAACTCATCGCGTATCTGTGTGAGTTCATCTTTGATTATCTGCAGAATACGGGGTTCGTTGGCGAGAATGTCCTTCAGATCCTCCATCGTCTTGATGAGTTCGTTGTACTCATCCCGAAGGGTTTCGATTTCCAGACCGGTGAGTCTCTGAAGACGCATGTCGAGTATGGCTTTCGCCTGTTCCTGGTCAATTTCCAACAGTTCCTGAAGTCCTTCGTTGGCCTCTTCACCGCTGGCGGAGGCACGGATCAACGCAAGGGTTTCGTCCAATCTTCCAAGAGCTTTGATCAGACCTTCCACGATGTGGTATCTCTTTTCCGCCACTCTGAGATCGTATTCGGTTCTGCGCCTTACCACTTCATTCCGGTGTTCGGTGTAGTGGTAAATCATGTCCCTGAGGGTCAGGAGCGTCGGCTTGTTGTTCACCAAAGCCAGATTGATTATTCCGAAGGTTGTCTGCATATCCGTTCTCTTGAACAGATTTTCGAGAACCACGTTGACGATGGCATCGCGGTGAAGTTCGATGACTATGCGCATGCCTTCCCTGTCCGATTCGTCACGCAGATCCGTAATGCCTTCGATGTCTTTGTTTCTGACCCTGTCGGCAATGCGTTCGATAAGAACCGCTTTGTTGACCTGATAAGGAAGCTCGTCTACGACAATGCGGGATTTCCCGTTGTCCATCTCTTCGATGTGAGTTCTCGCCCTCACCCTGAGACGTCCCCTTCCGGTTCTGTAAGCTTCCCTGATTCCGGAAAGACCGTGGATTACGCCGCCGGTGGGGAAATCGGGGCCGGTGATTATTTCATTCAAATCGTCCGAGGTTACATCGGGATTGTCGATGAAGTGAATAATCGCGTTACAGACTTCCGTAAGGTTGTGAGGGGCCATTTTCGTGGCCATTCCCACGGCGATACCGTCGGAACCGTTCACCAAAAGGTTGGGGAACTTTGACGGCAGTACGGAGGGCTCTTTCAGAGAACCGTCGTAGTTGTCGACGAAATTCACGGTTTCCTTGTCGATGTCGGCAAGCATGTCCGCAGAGAGTTTCGCCAATTTGGCTTCCGTGTAACGCATGGCTGCCGCAGGATCCCCGTCCATGGAACCGAAGTTTCCCTGACCGTCGACCAAAGGATATCTCAGGGAGAAATTCTGAGCCATCCTCACCATCGAATCGTAAGCGGAAATGTCTCCGTGGGGATGGTATTTTGCCAATACTTCACCCACCACTTTCGCGGATTTACTGTAAGAACGGTTGTAATGCATTCCCATGTCGTGCATGGCGTAGAGTATCTTGCGGTGAACGGGTTTGAATCCGTCACGTACGTCGGGGAGGGCACGGCCGACGATTACGCTCATGGAGTAATCGATGTAGGAACGTTTCATCTCCCTTTCGATTGTCTGATTCATTACTTTTCCGTCTGCCGTCTCTTCGATGTAATTTTCCGTCATGCTATCACGCATCCAGGTTTTCGACTTCTTCCGCGTGTTCGATTATGAAATCCCTTCTGAGTTCCACGTTGTTTCCCATCAGGACCGAAAACAAATTGTCGGCGGCTATGCCGTCGGCAATGGAGATTTTCTTCATAACCCTGGTTTCGGGATTCATGGTCGTGTCCCACAGTTGATGGGGGTTCATTTCACCGAGACCTTTGTACCTGCTGACATTGGCCCCCTTTCCAATTTCTTCCATGGCGGCGAGCATCTCTTCCTCGTCGTACGCGTAGATTTCTTTCTTGCCTCTGTAAACCCGGTACAGCGGAGGCATGGCTATGTACACATGCCCGCTGTCGATCAGCGGTCTCATCTGTCTGTAGAACAGAGTCAAAAGAAGAGTTCCGATGTGGGCTCCGTCAACATCGGCATCTGTCATGATGACAATTTTGTGATATCGTATATCCGCAACGTTGAATTCCGGACCCAATCCTCCGCCGATGGCTATGGCGAGATTTCTTATCTCGTCACTGTCCAAAAGCTTGTGAACGTTCGATTTCTCGACATTCAGGATTTTACCCCTGAGCGGCAAAATGGCCTGGAAGTGCCGGTCTCTGCCCTGCTTCGCCGAACCGCCCGCCGAGTCTCCTTCCACAATATACAGTTCGCACTTGGAGGGATCCTTTTCGGAACAGTCCGCCAACTTGCCCGGAAGGGTGGATGTTTCGAGAACGCTTTTTCTTCTCGTGGCATCTCTGGCTTTTCTTGCCGCCACACGGGCTTCCATCGCTATGGCGCACTTGCTTACAATCATAGTAGCCACGGCGGGATTCTCCAGAAGAAATTCCGCAAGTTTCTCGTTCATGAAGGACGTCACGGTGGACTGACCGATACTGCTGCCCAATCTTCCTTTGGTCTGACCCTCGAACTGAGGTTCTTTCATCCTTATGCTTATGATTGCGGTCAATCCTTCGCGGACATCCTGTCCGTCGAAGGAACCGTCTTTCATCAGATTGTTCTCTCTGGCATAATCGTTGATGGTCTTCGTCAGAGCGGTTCTGAACCCGGTCATGTGGGTTCCGCCGTCTTTTGTGTGTATGGTGTTGACGAAAGAGGTTATCAGATCCTGATCGCTGCTGTGATCTTCGCGGTACTGCATCGCGATGTCTATCTGAACGCCTTCTCTTTCACCGACCATGTGAATGGGTTCGTGAAGAGGCGTTCTTGTTCTGTTGAGATATTTGACGAACTCGGAAACCCCGCCTTCGTAGTGAAAGACTTCGGATTTGCCCACTCTGTGATCCGTATATGTTATCGACGCTTCTTTGTTCAGGAATGCCTGGTTTCTGAACCTTGTCTCCAACAGCGTATAATCGAAATCGACTGTTTCCTTGAAAATCTTCGAGTCGGGCCAGAATTGAATCATGGTTCCGGTGCGGTCCGTTTCCCCTATGACTTCCACTCCGTTCACGGGAATTCCTTCGGAATAGCTCTGAGTCCAGATTTTTCCTTCCCTGTAAACCGTGGCTATGAGCTTCGTGGACAGCGCGTTGACAACGGAGATACCCACTCCGTGCAGTCCGCCGGAAACTTTGTAACTGTTGCTGTCGAACTTGCCTCCGGTGTGGAGATCCGTCAGACAGAGTTCCAGTGCGGATTTCCCTATGTCTTTCTTGAATCCGGTGGGTATGCCCCTTCCGTCGTCGGTAACGGTCAATGAACCGTCTGTGTTCACTTCGATTATGACTTTGGACGCATATCCCGCCATAATTTCGTCTATGCTGTTGTCCACCACTTCGTATGCCAGGTGGTGCAGGCCGCGGATGTCTGTACTGCCTATGTACATTCCG
Source organism: uncultured Methanomassiliicoccales archaeon (assembly GCA_964588745.1). Classification (GTDB taxonomy): domain Archaea; phylum Thermoplasmatota; class Thermoplasmata; order Methanomassiliicoccales; family Methanomethylophilaceae; genus VadinCA11. The sequence goes on from CAZPQO010000002.1 coordinate 4,701, forward strand.
GGGCGCAATCTCACGTGTTCGATGCCTTCCAAAGACTCGATGTCGTTGTGGTCGTATGTTTCGCCGTTATTTCCCATAAAAATACCTTCTCACCGGCTTCCCGATGTTCACTGTGCTTCCCTATGTGCCGCCCCTATATATACACGCGTATGCACGCACGCGCGCGCGAGAAAATCCGTTTCCGTGCCGTCGGGAACAGTAAAATAAAGATAGAGGGATTTGCGGGACAGGTAATCTATGAGCACCATAATGGAACAGGCGCGCAGAGGCGGTTGCAAAGAGCTTGTGCGCAAAGTCGCCGAAAAGGAAGGGGTAAGTGAAGAATTCGTCCGTAACGGCATAGCATCGGGGCGCATCGTCGTGCCCTGCAATCCTGTGCACGATCCGGAACCCTGCGCTATAGGGGAAGGCCTCAGCGTCAAGGTAAACGTGAATTTGGGGACTTCGAGAGATATTGCCGATCTTGACGCAGAATTGAAAAAATTGGAAGTTTCCCTGAAGTACGGTGCGGATTCCATAATGGACCTGAGTACCGGCGGGGACATAGATGCTATCAGAACGCGTTTGCTGAAAGAATGTCCCGTCATAATGGGTTCGGTGCCCATTTATCAGACAGGGCTCACGGCGGCGAGAAACAACGCGGTGGTGGACATGAGCGAGGATGACATCTTCAACGGAATCGAAAGACACGCCAAAGACGGCATGGACTTCATGACCGTTCACTGCGGCATCACGAAAGAATCCGTGAAATGGCTGAAACGGGCCGACCGGCTCATGGACGTGGTTTCCAGAGGCGGTTCTTTCCTGACGGCTTGGATTCTTCACAACGAAGAAGAAAATCCTCTTTACAAAAATTACGATTATCTTTTGGAAATGGCCAGGAATTACGAGTTCACCCTGTCCCTGGGAGACGGTTTCAGACCGGGTTGCATCGCGGATGCGACGGATCAGGCACAGATATCCGAACTTATGACTCTGGGTCATCTGGTTGAACGGGCGAGAGAAGCGGGAGTCCAATCCATGGTTGAAGGACCGGGGCACGTTCCCCTCGGACAGGTCGCGATGAATGTCGAACTTGAAAAGAGACTCTGCAACGGAGCGCCGTTTTACGTTCTCGGACCTTTGGTCACGGATATCGCTCCGGGATACGATCATCTCGTGGGAGCGATCGGAGGAGCCGTTGCCGCACAGGCGGGAGCGGATTTCCTTTGCTACCTTACTCCGGCGGAACATCTGTCCCTTCCGGACATCGAGGACGTGCGGGAAGGCGTGATTGCGTCGAAAATCGCAGCGCACATCGGAGATCTCGCGAGAGGAAAGAACAGTGAAATGGACGATACGATGGCAAGAGCCCGCAAAAAATTGGATTGGGATACCATGTTCGAAGTGTGCATAGATCCGGACAAAGCCCGGGAATACAGGGCCAGGGGATGCACCGAACACGAAGACGGCTGTTCCATGTGCGGGGACGTCTGCGCGGTCAAAATCGTCAATCAGTACCTGACCAAAAATCTTGACGTAAAAAAATGAAGACGCATCCTTTGGACGGTCCGGCAGAGAAGAGTGAAATCGGATTCTGGGATGCCTTCGCGGAAACGTACACTTCGGAACCTCAGGGAAACATGCCCGGAAGGATTACCGATTGGCTTTGTGAAATCGGAGTGCTGAATTCCGACACCGAAGTGTTGGAAATAGGCAGCGGTCCGGGAACGTATTCTTTTCCCTTTGCCGCCGTTTCCAAAAAGGTGACCTGTCTGGATTCTTCCGTCAGAATGATGGAGAGGCTGAAAATCACAGCGGAATCCGAAGATGTCGCCAACATAGAAACCGTGAACGGGGATTGGGATTCCTTCAATCCCGACCGTGAATGGGATGCGGTGGCCGCTACGCTGTGTTCGTTCCTGGGAACTCCGGAATCTTTGGACAAGATGGACTCTATGGCGGGAAAGCACTGCGTCATGATATCCTGGGTAAGAAACCACGGTGACGATCTTCAGGATGAAATATGGGTCGGATTGGGCAAAGAATACAGTTTCTCCGAAAGAAAAACGGATAAAATCACGGAAATACTGGAATCCACGAAAAGAACTTTCGTAAACAAAGAATTCAGTGACCGTGTTCGCACGGAACTTCCGGTATCCGAAGCGGTAAACAGGAACGCGGGCACGTATTCCGTGTTCGGATTGGAAGATGAAGCGAGAAGAATCGCTAAAGAAATTATCGAAAAGAAATCCGCCGACGGTATTTACACCTTCGAAGCGGTGAACACTCTGCGGGCCACCGTCTGGAATCCCGTCAAGAAGTAAAATGGAGCCACTGGAGGGAATCGAACCCCCGACCAACGGTTTACGAAACCGTCGCTCTACCGCTGAGCCACAGTGGCGTATGGAGCACGAATAGACTACAGCTTTTAAATGTTTACACGGACACCGCGTTACCGGAATCTCGGGAACATGCTCTTGAAAAGCAACGCATCCTTGGTGATTTCGGGGGATTCGCATATGAATGTGCAGTCTCCGCCGTAACCGTCCATGATATCGGCAAGCATCTGCATGTCGGGTTCCTTGTGATCCAGCGTCAGATGCTTCTTTTCGCCCTTGTCTCCGTATTCTATGCCGCTTATGTGGAAATGTGCGATATCTCCGCACATCGGAAGAAATTGATCCACAAGATTTTGCATGTCTTCTTTGGTTTTCAATGCGCCTATTCCGCGGGCATGGACGTGTGCCACATCGAGAACCGGACGGACTCCGTCCACTTCTTCCATGATTTTTTCGATTTCGTCCAAAGTTCCGAACTGACCTTGCTTTCCCATGGTTTCCACGCCCAGAATGACATCGTTGATGCCTTCGTTGTCCATGTTGTCTTTGCAGACGGTCAATCCGTCAATGACCGAACTCAGCGCGGTTTCGGGCCGATCTCCGTAAGATGCGGCGTGTATGACGATAAGATACGCCCCCATGAGATGTGCGGTGCGGGCGGTGTCCATTACCCATTCCACACTTCTTTTTCTGGTTTCGTCCTTCTCGGAATTGAAACTGATGTAATACGGAGCGTGACAGGAAAGTCTGATGTCGAGTTCCTTTGCTTTTTCCCCTATTTTCAAAGCGCGTTCCTCTGCCATCTTGGCCCCTCTCACCAACCCCACTTCCAAAGCGTCAAGCCCGAGGGTTCTGGTGTATTCCAAAGAACCGAAGGCGTCCTTGCCTTCGGGGGGGTATCCTGCCGGTCCGAATCTCATAAGCCCTGGACGGGCGTATGGATATTTTACTATTGCCGAAGGGTTCCTTCGATGTCTGGCTCTTAACATCGCTTCATTACGGCAAACGATTATTATCCGTAAAGCATCGGAGCCGATGTGCAGATTGAGATGCAGGTGGCATTGGATCCGACCTTGGGATGCGGACAGGCTCACCGGTGGAAAAAGGAAAACGGTGTCTGGAAAGGCATAATCGGAAACAACGTGATAGAACTCACTCAGACCGATTACGGATTTGAGTTCGAAGGTTGCGGGAAAAATTTGATTCTGGATTATTTCAGACAGGGGGACGATTTGTCATCGATAATGAAAGAGATATCGGAAAAAGATGAATTCGTCGCAGATCTGGTTCTGAAGTGTCCCGGTCTGAGAATACTTAAACAGGATCCCTGGGAATGCACCGCTACCTATATTTTGGCCACCAACGCCAACGTGAAGAGAATCGGCAACATGGTCGAATCGGTCTGCAGAACTTTCGGTACGGATCTCGGAAACGGATACTCATTCCCTCTGCCGGAACAGATTCTTGACAAGGCCGATTGTGTGAGCGATTGTAAATTGGGATACCGTGCGGAGAGATTCGTGGGGTTCGCGAAAATGGTCGACGGAAAGGAATTCGATCTGGACGGTCTGAAAAAAGCGGATTACGGAGAATGTGTGACGGAACTGAGAAGAATTCCGGGCGTAGGTCCGAAGGTTGCCGATTGCGTTGCGCTGTTTGCCTACGGCCATCTGGAATCTTTTCCCGTGGATGCGCGTATTTCGAAAATAATGAAAGAAATTTACGGCGTCGCGGGCAGCAATGAAAAAATTGCCGGAACCGGACGGGAAATCTTCGGAAGGTACGCCGGATACGCTCAGGAATTACTGTATCATTCCGATGAAATCAATTCCTGACCGCCCTCGGGAAGAGCGCAGCTCGGAGGGTTGAATCCCGTGTATTCCTTGTAAATCTCGGCAAGCATGCCGCAGTTTTTGACAACGCAGCACAGTCTGCAGACCTCGGTGGCGAAATCCGATTCTTCCGATGCCAATTTTTCGGAAGAAAATTTAATCTCGTCGATGAAAATATCGTAAAATTCGCTGTTGGTGATAATTTCGTTCTCGCCTCTCTTTCTTTTGAGATATTGGGAGATGGCAGCATCGGTCACTTCGAATTTCCTTGCCACATCGGCTTGTTTCATTCCGTGCGTAACCACAAGCTCTTTCGCAATTTCTCTCCGTATAGCGGGAAGAACATACCATACCACGATTTCACACGGAACTTTCATGAATTTAACAATAGTTCATTGTATATATCACTTACGTGACAACGCCCCGGGATTCGATTTTAGGTAAAACTCCGCGGCATCCCAATCCTCTTCGGGTTCCGACGAGGAATCCTGACCTATCCGGACACCAAAAGATCTTGCCACAGTATTAAGATATCTGAACGCCCTGTCGGAACCTTCAAAGTCTTCTATTTTGGAACCTGCGTGGGACACTTTGCCTTTGAAATGTCCTATGATTTCTGTTCCCTTTATTATGACGGGAGTGCTCTGCCCGGAATTTTCTCTTATCCACGGTCTGAGGAATACGTGAAGATTATCCTGGGAATTGAGTATGAAAGTGGTTCCGTGAATTCTCTGTTTCCTGCCCACGTCTTCGGCCAGTATCCACATGACGGTGGGGTCGTCCTTTATGAAAAATCCTTTCTTCAGGAATCCTTCCTTCTCCAAGTATGCCAGCGTCGAACGTATTTCGGACATCCTCACCGGCATGAATCTCGACAGATCTTCCGCCGACGATATTCCGAAATCGCGGAAATGGTATCTGAAGACTTCTTTGAGGGCCTCCTCTTTGGATATCCGCGACAGGGGAACTTCGGAGTAGTATGAATCCTGATCCTGATACACCGCCGTCAGATTGGACAACTGGGTAAGAATCTCGTTTGTGCGGGGTTCCGAGAACGGCGAGGAAGAAACGATTTCCTTCTTGGATATGGGTGCGAAATCCCTTATGAGGGACAGAAGAAGATTTTCGTCATCGCTGAGAGGTTCCGCTTTCGCGGCTCTGTACAGCTTAATGAATTCCCGTGTGGTGTAACCCACATAAGACGGGAAAAGTTTGGCTTTGATCAGGTAACCTCTGTCTTCCTGCTTTCTTACGGTGGTTTTATCCAAAACGCGGGAATAGATTTCCTGATCTCCGCGGATGTATCCCCTTGCTTCCACGGCGTTCATCACCGTGGGGTATTTGTCATTCCCTCCGACCCTCTGTTTGTGGAAAATGTAACTGAGGTATTCCGCGTCATCCATTTCGTATTCGACGAAATCTCCTTTGGCGTAGAATCCGTTGACGAAAACGTAACCCGAGCTTTTCAGAATCCCGACCTGCTCCTCGGGCAGATCCGCCGCGTCCTTCTCCATTATTTCCCGGATGCGCACGATGTCCGTGTCTTTCATCCTGTAATAGCCCATCACATCATCAATGGCTTTCAGGGCGGCAGGGAGAAGATCGGGGGAATTGAGATCGAAGGCGCGGACGTCTATGCACCCGGACATTTCCCACATTTCCAAAGCGCCTATGAGAACGGAGCCTCTGATAAGGGGATACACCCATCTGTCACCGTATCTGGCGGACAGTTCCGCCCACTTTGAGGATATGTCCGGATCCCAAGGGGTGCAAAGACGTATTTTCGCTTCGTGTCCCTTTATCTTTTCCAGCTCGGGAATTTCTTCCTCGAATACGTACATGGGAGTCTGTGAATCACCGACGATTATCTCTTTGGCGCCGATTTCCTCCATAAGTCTTTTGGCGTCTTCGGGGGCGATTCCCAGCATGAATCTCAGCGCCTGCACCGGTACGGGGCCGTATGCCCTTACGGTATTTTCCGCGAATCTAACCAGCTGATTCGGACCCGGGTCTTCGGGACGGTATACTTCGTATACGTTCTCCGAAACCCAATTTTCCCTGTCGCTGAAGGATCGGATCACTTTCAGAGAACGGTCCAATCTGTACAGAGAAGCTTTCATGGCGTCTTTGTCCGCTTCCTGCCCGCCGACCAGCTGACGCAGTGTGGCACTGCCCATATTTTCGATTGTTTTCAATACGGCGTCATCGCCGGGCTCGGTTTCGTCGAATCTCATGGCGGCATAACCGGCGGCATCTTTCGCCAAAGCGAATCTTACGCGTCCACGCATGAACCTTCCCAACAGAAGTTTTCCGTCGCGGCGCATTTCTTCCCATTTCTTTATGTCGAAATTTTTGACTCTGCTGTAAACGTCGATGGGGCTTCCCGCCGAACCGTAGAATTCGAAGAATTCTTCGATGGACGAAAAGTTGCGTCCTTTGGTTGCCCGATAGTCTTCCACGGTTTCGAAGCTGTAGATGTTTTCTTTGCCTGCGCGGAGCCTCATCCTGTCGTCTTTCAGCATGTACTGATCGTCTTCGGCAATGAGGAAACGTCCTTTGGCCACGTCACCGCGGCCGACGAGGGATTCCAGGGACGTTTTCGTTTCCTCTTCGGTCAAAGACAGTGCGAAAGCCACTTCCCGCACCGTTGCGGGCGCATAACATTCCAGATGACGGACGATTATTCTGTCGGTGGCCGCATTTTTGTCGGCTTCCGGTATGTCGGCGACGGAATACAGCCATCTGCCTTTGCCGGCAACCGCGGTCCGCGAAACCAGATACATGGACTCCATTTTCCGCATCGAACGGTAAACAATGTCCTCGCTGATTTCCAATTTATTTGAAATTTCTTTAATCGGAGTGTTCTTGTCCGTTTCGTCGAGCACTTTTACGTCAATGTCGTTCAACTCTCTTTCCTTGACCGTGGCGGCGGCATAGTATCCGACCTCTTCCGCGGTCATTATGTAAGGATCGTCCATGAAAACGGAACCCAGTTTTCCTTCTTCGAAAAGTTCTTTGATCCAAACGTCCACGGTCTTCCGGTCTTCGTCGGAATAGGCGTAAATGTTTCTGCCTCTTTCACGGAGAGCCTGCAACGGACCGGTTCTCAGAAGCATCGGAACGATGTCCCCTTTGGACTGAACCCGCCCTATTTTCTCCCTGAAATACGGTATGACCTGATTTTCATCGAATTCGAAGTCTTTCACGGCATCCCCCAAAGCACGGTACAGCACCTTGCGGTGAAGTTCCCGCAACAGGGCGGAACGGTCCTCCATGAGAACAATATCCGAAAAGGAAGAAATTATTGCGCTGTGGGCGAAAGGCGACGGGGTTCCCGTGTAAGGAATGATTTTTACATCCATACTTCCCCCTTCAATGAGGTCCAAAACGTGTTCGGCGTTGCGGATATCCATATCGTCTTCCATGATTTCCCGATAAGTTTCTTCGATTACGGGCATGTTTTCCATATTGCCGAGCTCTTCAAGCAGATATGACGATCTGATCTGCTGCCGGTTGACCGAAATCGGACGTCCCATATAATTTCTGAGAATCATGAAACTACGGGATGCGGTGTGCCTGAATCTGAGTTTGAATATTTCGGAATCTTTGATGGCTTTTCTCAGAATCTGTTCCAGCTCTTTGGATTTCAGCATTCCCTTGATTTTGGACATGTCGATCTTTCGGGAAGTGCCTATCATGAAATTATCGTCGGAAACCGTTACGGAAACGTTGGTCCCGAGGATGTTCGTGAGTCTGTACGCATAACCTCTGGAAAGTGCGTCATTGACTCTTCTGCCGAAGGGATAATGGAACACCAGTCTTTGATTGCCGGTGGGGTCGATGTATTCCTCAATGGCAAGACTGCTTGAATCGGGTATGAATCCCGTGACCGCAACCTGCTCCCTGAAGTAGGATACAATGCTTCTCGCGGAACCTTCGTCGATGTCCAGATCTTCAATCATGTCTTCGATGAGCTCCCCGGTGTTCCGGTTCACGTTTTCGGACATTTCCTTTCTGAGCCGGGCTATGTCCATGGACAGGTCGAAAGAACGGGGAAGCATTTCCCCGGCCCAGGAAGGAACCGTGGGTTTTCTCCCGGTGGCTTCTTTCACGTAAGCGGTCATTCCTTTGGATCTTACGAATTCGTAGGAACGGCCGCCGAGAACGAATACGTCCCTTGCGGACAGACGTTCCACGAATTTCTCGGATAGTTCTCCGGCCACGGTTCCGTGACCGGTTATGACTCTGTAATTGGCTTCTTCGGGAATGGTGCCCAGATTCATGTAGTAAATCATTCTGGCGCCTTTTCTTCTGCCGAATTGGTTTTCTTCCTCATCGTACCAGATTCTGGAATAAACGCCTTCGAACTCGTCCCTGCTTCCGAGATATTTGATTACGCCCATGAATTCTTCTTTCGGAAGATTTCTGTAACAATAAGATCCCCTGACGAGATTGTAGGCTTCATCCACGTCCCATCTGTTGTCCAGACTCATCCCCACAATTGTCTGGGACAGCACGTCCAGACTGTTTTCCGGTATTCCGACACGGTCGATGTCACCACGGTGGGCCGCACGGCACATTACCGCGCATTCGACCAAATCGTCGGGATCGAACACCAGCAGACGCCCTTTTGCGATCTGCCCGAAGCTGTGACCGCTCCTTCCTATCCTCTGCAGACCTTTCGCCACGGATTTGGGCGAACCTATCTGACAGACCAGATCCACGGAGCCTATATCGATGCCCAATTCAAGGGATGTGGATGAAACGACGCACTTTATTTCGCCTTTTTTCAGACGTTCTTCAACATCCAAACGGATTTCCCTGCCCAAAGAACTGTGATGGACTTCGATATTTTCCAGTCCGCGTTCTTTCAGTTTGTACACCACGCTTTCCGCTCCGGAACGGGTGTTTGTGAAAACCAATGTGGTTTCGTGAGTGTCAATCATTTCCTTCAGTTGGTCGTACATCATCGAATTGACCATATCCGAAGACAGTGCTGTCATGTCCGTCGCGGGACAGATGAGTTTCAGATCCAATTCTTTCTTGGAATCGGATTCCACAATTGTGACGTCCCTCACCGAACCGTCGGGATTGTTTCCCACCAGATAACCTGCGATTGCGTCCATGGGCGCAAGGGTTGCCGAAAGACCGATGCGGGTAAAATCTGTATCGCACCATTCTTTCAGACGTTCCAGAGTCAAAGAGAGGAAGGCTCCTCTCTTGGAATCGCAGATATCATGGATTTCATCGAGAATTACCCATTCCACCTGTTGGAATTTCTCCTTGAACCTGGGGGAAGACATAATCAGCGCCAGGGATTCCGGGGTCGTGATCAGAATATGGGGCGGACGCCTTGCCATTTTCTGCCTTTCGTTCTGAGGCGTGTCCCCGGACCTTACGGCCACCTTTATTCCCGGAGCCTGCATTCCCGTCCTTTCGGCGACTTCCTCCATCTGTCTGAGGGGTTCGGTAAGATTTCTGTTTACGTCATTTGCAAGAGCCTTCAGCGGGGAAATGTATACACAATAAATCCTTTCTTCCAATATGCCTTCGGAAGCGTATTTCGTAAGTTCATTGATGATGCTTGTGAAGGCCGTCAATGTCTTTCCCGATCCCGTCGGGGACGAAACAAGCACGTTTTTCCTGTCGTGAATCAAAGGTATGGCTTTTGCCTGCGGCTCAGTAAGACCTTCGAATCTTTCAGTAAACCATTTTGAAATCAGGGGCTCCATCACGCCCAGAACTTCATCCTTAGTGTACTCCCTGTCAGACCTCTCTATCATCGGAATCCTATCCCAAACACTTAGTGTTACAGGTATTTAGTATTCATCATTCAACGTACCCATTAAGACGGGTATTTTTTCCGTGAGGATAAAGGCATACGGAGATAAAAAATGAACGCAACCGAAAAGAAGACTTTTCGGTGCATGCGTGTATCGGACATAAAGCCAAAAAAGAAAGATTATAACTGAGACGGTTGATTGTCCCGTATGCAAAGCCGTACAGCCGTGATACTTTTCGCGGCCCTTTTCCTCATACCCCTAGGGTTGGCTTACATGGTGGATGAAGCGGAAGCTTTACCGGGCACAACCGTAACCGGTACTATTCAGGATCCGGAGATATTCACCGACGGAGAAGTTTACGTAAAATGGAATATCTACGGAGGAGAGGACTGGTACCATGCAGGTACAGCAGACGATAAAGGAGAATTTATGGTAACGTTGCCTGTGGACGTACTCCACGATGATGATGTTTCGGGTACCAAAATGTGGGTAATGTGTAAAACGAAGAATCATTTTAGAATTTCCGGCGTTATACCCGTTGCGGACAAATACGCCTCTGAATCCGGAGAATCCGAAGTCGATTTAGGAATATTGGACAATTTCCCCGGAAAATACATCGAAACCGAATCCATTACCCTGAATATCCTTGTCGGATACGGCAACGTGGGAATAAGCGATGCCAGAGTTACGATAAAAAGTGTTGGTGAAAGCGGAACCGGAGCCATTGTTTTCGAAACCACCGACGAGAGCGGCCGTTGCAAATTCGATTTGAAGACCGGGGAATACACCATACTCGTGGAAAAGGGCGGTTTCGAAGACTGGGTGTCCGTAACACCGATTGTTTTGGAAGCCGAAGCACAGGTGCAGTCAAAGATTGATCTGGTTCTTTCACCCGTAAAGACATACTGGGGATTCGATTTGCCTCATCTGTTCACGGTGATGGGATTGTCCATGGCATTGATCATAACGTCGCTTATCGTCCTCTATATGTTATGGATAAAGAGACATCCGGGACTCACGAAAGTCATAGACGACAGCCCGGACTTTGATGACCACGATTTCGAAGACTGATCAGCGTTTTATGTTCCTGCGCACGTCTTCATAAAGATTTCCGCCTTTGGTATCTATCGCAACGGTCAGAGGTCCGAAGTTGTTTGTTTCGAACTTCCATATCGCTTCGGCCATTCCCAAATCTTTCCAATATGCGCCCGTGCTGGTTCCCAGCCCTTCGGCCAAGGATACTGCGGTGCCTCCGACGGCGGCCAGATACACACAGCCGTGTTTCTTCATGGCTTCCGCGACTTCCGAAGACATCCCTCCTTTGCCGATTATTGCTTTGATACGGAATTTTTCAATCATTTCCGGCGTGAAAGAATTCATTCTCGCGCTGGTGGTGGGTCCTGCGGCTACGGGAATCCATTTTCCGTCGGATTCTATCATGATCGGTCCGCAGTGATAAATGACCGAATCGTAAATTTCTTCGGGAACTTCCTCGCCGGCACGGACCATTTTGAGAGCTCTCGCATGCATCCCGTCCCGTCCGGTTATTATCGGACCGTCCAGATGGACTATGTCGCCCACGGTAAGAGAACGTACGGTGGCTTCGTTCAGAGGCGATTTGAGTTTCAGAAGAATCCCTCCTGGGAATATTTCACTTCGTGTTCGTATATTCTGGCGGATGCCCTGCGCACCGCCCAGCATCCGATGTTTACCGCCACCGGAAGGCTTGCGGTATGACAGGCGGCTTTCTTTGCCCTGACTCCCAGAACCGTGGTCGCCCCTCCCAGACCCATGGGGCCCAAACCGCTGGAGTTCAGTTTCACGAAAATTTCCTCTTCCAATCCGTTCAGAACCGGATCGGGATTTTCATCGCCGATGGGCATCAGAAGAGCTTCTTTCGCCAAAAGAATCGATTTGTCCGCGGTTCCGCCGATACCGATTCCGACAACGCCGGGAGGACAGGGTTTGCCTTCCGCGTCAAGAACGGCGTCCACCACCGCTTTTATGATTCCTTCTTTTCCTTCGGAAGGATCCAACATAATCAGTTTCGTCATATTTTCGGAACCTGCGCCTTTCGGCATCACCGTGATTTCCGTGAAATTGTCATCGGTGGGATGGAAATGCACTATGGGCATTCCTTCGCCGAGATTGTCTCCGTGGTTCTCACGGGAAATGGGATCCACGGTGTTGGGTCTCAGAGGAATCTCCTTCGTCGCCCTGATTACGCCTTTCCTGATGTCTTCCATGATGGAAGAATCGAATTTTCCCCTTACGTGAAACACGGGAATGCCCGTGTCCTGACACATGGGTCTTGAAAGGAATTCGGATTTGCGGACGTTGTCCATAATCGCGCCGAGCTGGGAATATGCCGTAGGGTCGGACTCCCATGCGGCGGCGGCCTCCAACGCCCAACCTACGTCCGGGGGCAACTTGGTATTGGATGCCCTAAGCAAATTAAAAACCACATCTTCAACGGGTTCCGGCAGTTTTATCATGAAACCTGCATGACCGAAGTACTGAATAAATGTTTACGGCACATAATGAAGAATGCCGTCTATATCGATGACTTTGACCTGACTTCCCACTTCGACGTCCGCAGGGACTCTCATGTCCAACGTTTCATAATTCAGAGGATTGAGGATCTGCACTTCGGGAGGATTTCCGCTGATTACCGTTGCTTCCATCAATTCGCTTTCGGTGCGGAAAACTTTCAGCTGAGGCATATCCGAACGCGGGACGTATTTGTCCCTGAAATTTTTCAACGATATCAGACGCCCTCCGCCGGGAAGAATTCTTTTCAGTCTGTAATACCCGTTTTTGTACTCCACCACGTCCCCTTCTTTGAATTTGGGAAGACGGACCAAATACGTAACCCGGTACATGTTCTGTCCGTCGGGCTTCCGTCCCACAAGTTTGAAGGATTCCTTTGTGTCCCCGCAGTATTGGTCGGATATCATTTTTGCCAATATCCTTCCCATTGCCAGGGACGATATGTAAAAATCGACTCCGCCGTGTATGTCGACGGTTTTTGAAATGAAACACTGACGGTTTGTTTTGGCGTGGAAATCGATGTATTTTTTCACTCTGCGTTTCACGTTCTCCAAAACATCGTTGTCCAACGTCCGTTCTTCCGAACGGACCTGCAATATGGATTCGTAATAGCTTCCCTGAACCCTCGAACATCTTTTGCATACGGTATTCTTTATTCTCACCACGGTATCGCATTCGGATATGACGGGAGTGCCCCTTACGGACAATTCCGTTGTAATGTGGACTTTATGGGTTTTCTCGTCCTGGGGTTTGGATCGGGATGCGATCGACAGAATTCTGCAGTCGTCGAGAACGTACATATTGTCGACTGCGGCGTCCTCTATGGTTCTCCGTTTTTCGTCGGGAACCCATCTTCCGCCGATGTAGAATTCTTTGCATACTGCGCAAACATCCAAATCGACGTACTCCGGCAGCGAAGTGAATTCGCGGCCGTCGAGATAACATTCTATGCAAAGACCGTCGACGGGATTCTCCACGTCCGTGCCGCACCTTACGCAGAATCTCATATCAGCACCACCTGAGCGTGTTTGACGCCTGCGACGACGATTACGTTTTTCGGGGATACGAATCCCTTTTCGATGCCGACGGAAACGGCTTTTTCGCCGAAGAGGTTCATCATGGTCACGGAGCCCATCCTGATGCCCAAAGTCTCCTCCGTCATGGATTCGGTGCCGTAAAAATTCTCGGACAGAACTATCTTCAGTTTCCCTTCGGAGAATGTGAGTCCCGCCAATTCCTCATCGCATGCGGCAAGCAACCAATCATCGCCGCGTCTGTGTAATCTGGCTCTTATCATTTCAGACCTTCTTGTAAATCTCAAAGCCCGTCTCGTAAAGATCTCCCCTCGCATACATTTCTTTGACGATTTTCTTTACTTCTTCCTCAGGAATTTCTTTTTCGAGATGTTTGGCAATCGCTCCCAAAGAGATTCCTTCTTTGGTTTGGAATTCCGTTATCGTATCCCTTACAATCTTCTTGATGTCACGGTCTTTCTTGGTGATTCCGGTGGTCAATCTGTCTATATCCCACTGTCCTCCCTCGGGAGCGGCTATTTTTCCAAGATAATATTCCACCATATCGACCGCACGGTTGGCATCTGTATCTATGATTACAGGGCTCAGTCTCATCCTTGCCGAAGCTTCGGACAATCGGACGTAAGCTTCCAACTGTCTTGCCGTTATGGTGACCGAGGAGTTGTTTGCGATTTCTCCCATTTTCCTGATGGAAAGATAACTGTTTTCTATTATTCTCGCGGCTTCCTCGGTCATAACCGGAATCATGCGCTTGGAATACGCCACATATTTTCTGAGGGTTTCGATATCGTAAAACGGTCTGATGTCGTTCGTGTCTTCGATGATTTTGTGAACGTCCACCCCTTCGATTTCCTCCTCTGTGCTTGTTGCGCGTACCTGTCCGCGGCGGTGAGCCTTCAGAATGTGATTAGTGATATCTTTGTCTTTTTCTTTGTCCGGCTTGTCCGTCAGCACGAATATCATGTCGAAACGTGACATCAAAGCCGGCGGAAGATCGATCTGTTCCGTTATCGAATCCGTATCCATGAATCTTCCGTATTTGGGGTTGGCCGCGGCAAGCATCGAACACCTGCACTGAAGGGTTGCGGTTATTCCGGCTTTGGCCACGGATATCTTCTGAGACTCCATGGCTTCATGAAGGGAAGAACGGTCCTGATTGGTCATTTTGTCCAATTCGTCTATACAGGCCAATCCTTTGTCCGCAAGAACCAAAGCGCCGGCCTCGAGAGTCCATCTTCCGTCTCCGAAATCGTCTTTGACGGCGGCGGCGGTAAGACCCGCCGCACTGGCGGATTTTCCCGATGTGTAAATTCCTCTGGGAGCCAAACTTCCCATGTATCTCAAAAGTTGGGACTTCGCCACACCCGGGTCACCGATCAGCAATATGTGCATATCCCCTCTGATCGATGTGCCGTCATCCATCTCTTTGTGGCATCCGCCGAACAGCTGGAGGGCCAAGGCCTGTTTGACTTCGTTCAGACCGTAAATGGTCGGGGAGATCGATGAGGTTATTTTCTCATAGAGTTTGGGATCTTTCGACATCTCCAGAATCTTCTTTTCATCCTCATCGGTGATTTGAATGTCGTCATACTCGTGCTGTTCGAATTCTATGGACATCACGTCCATGTAAATGTCGAAAACCGTGGATTTGTCCCGTTCCTGTTTTTCCGCCGAACGGATGATACCGTTCATGGTCACCCTGTTTCCCGCGGTGACCGCTCCCGAAATGTCGTCTTCCAGAAATCCGGACAGTCTTTCGGGCTGAGCCCCTCCTCTCAGACCTTCGGGGCTTTCCTGAATTTCAATCTTCTGTGTGTCGATGTACATCGAACGTTTGTCGTCCAGAATGAATCTTGTGGATTGTTTGTTGCAGCTTCCGTCGGGACTGCCGCACATGATGGGTTCGTTGAGAATCATGCCTTTCTGCGGAACCCATTGTTCCGCACCGCATCTAGCGCAGGTGAACAGGGCGTAAGTCATTCTCGGCCTCACGGTGGTGACTTTCCTGACCAATCCGTCGACGGCTATCAGGGTACCGAGATGTTTGGCCCTGATTCTTCTTATGTCCACATTTGCGTCTCTGGGTAATTTTACCAGTCTGAGATTGATCTGTTCTTTCCCGTCCCAATCCGGCGGCATAAGCGCGCGGACTCTTTCTCTTCCGATTCTTATGCATCTGTCGGGATTGTTGAGCACAAACAGCGCAAAATCGGGATTGTACAAGTCTATGTCGGAGTATCGGACATTCATCGATTTGATGTCAGGATATCCCGCGGCAATGCCTGAAATCATGTTTCGGTAATCTTCCGAGGCCAGTATTTCGTCCCACGCCGTCTGTATGTCCCCGTCCTGATATTCCGCCATTTCATATCTCTCCCGCAATGTCCGTCGAGCGGCATTCTTCGTCCGCCCACCAAATCCAACCGCCTTTCTCCGGCGATACTTTGCCTTTGATCAATCCTCTCTTCCTCAGTTTTGTAAATGTTTTTGCAAGTTCGTCGGGACAGTTCTCGTTGAATATGTGTTCGAGCCTGTCCGCGGCCTCCGAAGTCGTTACCGCACCGTCCTTCAGAGTATTCCATATTGCACGTATAATCTCCTCGTCCACATTCACTCTATAATTGGAGACTTACATAAATCCCTTACATGGGAATGTATCCGATTGTACACGGTTGACGGAACGGCGGATTATACCGTGACGAGCTTTTTCAGATTTTCCGGGTTTTCCAGGGTTTCTTTGACCCAATCCCGGATTTTTAAGTTCATCTTCCACATTTCTTCGGTAAGTTCCCGATCGTCGGTCGCTACGAAGTCGTCACGGGTGCCCATATCGACCAAGATCTGTTTGCCTTTCCATACGGTTTTGGGCGAATATTCGTCAAAAACCGATTTGTGCAGGTAAACGACGTAATCGTAATCGTGGTCTTCCAACAGATATTCGCTTTCGAATCCTTTGGATCTGTGACGGCGGATATCCTCGCCCCGTTCGTAAAGCGTTATTATGAGATCGCAATCGACGGTTTTCGGTTCGGGTCCTCCGCTGAACGCCTGATATATTTTCGGATAAAATTTGTTTACGTAATATTCGGCTATCTGTGATTGCAAATCGTTGTTTATGTCCACAAACATCAATGAGATTCTGCTTTTGTCCCGGACGGGTCTGCCCTCTTTGACGATTTTTCTTTTTCCCAAAGCCATATCCCTACCTAAAGTGGAATTGAGATAAATCCTTTCGGTAATCGGGAAAGGATGTTAAACAGAACCGGTATATCATTCAACGCCACGGTGATGAACGTTTTCGAGCTGTTTCATTGATGATAGACGGGCGAGCTGA
>CAZPQO010000003.1:0-18015 GCA_964588745.1 uncultured Methanomassiliicoccales archaeon
TGTACCTCCTTGCAGAGTTCGGACCCGCCCTCGCGGCTACCTGTATCGTTGTGGCACCCATCGAAGGCACATTTTCGAGAACCGGAACAAATTCCGCCAAAGCGGGCAATTATCTCCCCACTCTGTGTTCCCAGAGAGTCATGTGCAAAGACATCGCCAAACTGATGGAGGCGGTATATTGATACTGAAAGGGCGTTCCATTTCATCCGGAAAGGCTTCCGGAAAGGTACTGAAGCTTGACGAATCCTTCGGTTTCCTCGGAGGCGTCGACGGTTCTACCGGTGAATTGGATTCGGGTCAGGGAAACATTGCCGGAAAGATATTCGTATTTCCCGCGGGAAAGGGAAGCACCGTCGGTTCATACGTGATGTATGATTTGTCTCTTCACGGAAAGGCACCTGCCGCCGTAATAAACAGCGAAGCGGAAACCATCGTTACCACCGGAGCCGTGATCTCATCGATACCCATGGTGGATCAGATTGATATCTCGCTTATCCGTGACGATGACGAAATCATCGTTGACGGTGATGAGGGCACCATCGAAATTCTCAACGTCAACATCCTGGAAGCCGTGTCCTCGGCCATTGTGGTGGACGGAAAAGTTCTGATGCTCAAACGTCCCGGATACGCATCGTATTTTCCGGGAGTCTGGTCTCTTGTCGTCGGCAAAATAAAGGAAGGCGAAAGTCCGGTGATGGCCGCCAAACGGGAGATAATGGAAGAAACCCGACTGTCCGTGTTCACTCCCGACAAAACCGGAAAACCGCTGTTCGTGCGTGACGGTATGAACATCTGGAAAATTTACCCTATGTTGTACCGTCTTTCATCCGCAGAGCCTGTGCTGAATTACGAAAATGAAAAATTCGAGTGGGTCGACCCGAAGGATTTGCCTTCGGTGAAGACCTCTGAATATGTTTTGGAGACGATCTTCAGTCTGTTGGAGTGAATTATTCGGCGGAGGAAATTCCGATAACGATTTCCTCGCCGGTAACATCCCAGGTTTTGACCTCATCCCCTCCGGGGCTGTCGGTGAACGTGAGAACGTTCGCTCTGACTTCCCCGGAGACGTATTCTTTCCAGGATTCGAGCAAACCTACCAAACGCACATCGGCTTTCACGTCACAGTTGATGAACTGTTCAACGTTGAGTTTCATGTCCTTTCTCATCTGCTGTATTCTGCGTATGAGTTCTCTGGCATAACCTTCCGATTCGATTTCCGGCGTCATGGAGAAGTCTATGAACAATTCTCCGCCGTCGAATTCCGATGCGGCGACTTCACCTTCGGGCTCTTCGTCTTTTCCGAGATACGTTATGTTCTTCACATTTGCCTGCTGGCTAAGTACCTCGTCGAAAATCCTGACGGTGTCGTTGGTGTCGTTCTCTTCTCCGCGCACCGAGATTCCCAGCAAAGGCCATCTCAGCTTGCTTCCGACCTTCGATCTTTCCGAAGCGATAACGTCAACGATGTTTCTTACCATTGACATACTGCGTTCCAAATCTTTGTCAATCAGACTTTCGTCGCATACCGGCCAATCTTCCATGTGCACCGACATGAGCGTGCCGCCCATGTGCAGGTAAACTTCCTCGGAAATATGGGGTGCGATGGGAGCCAGAGCCAAAGCGGTCTTCATTATTGCGTAATGCAATGTGAAGTAGGACGCGTTTTTGTCTTTGACGGATTCGTCGTCTTCGGTCCAGGTTCTGTCCCTGACAAGACGGACGTACCATCTGGAAAGATCTTCCATGATGTAATCTTCCAAAGTCCTTGCGACTCTGTGGAGTTCTCTCGATTCGAGATATTCGGTGACTTCCCGAACCATGGTTTCGGTGCGGGAAATCATCCACAAGTCTTCCTCTCTGAGGCTGCCCTTCACGGATTCCAATGTGTATCCTTCGGGGTCGTACCCGTCAAGGCTCATGTACGTGGATGCGAAATTAATGACGTTCCAGTATGTGTTAAGGACTTTCCTGGCATTTCTGGGTCCGTCGTTCTGGAAAGAAGTGTCCTCCCACGGAGCGTTGGATTTGATCAGATACAATCTGAGGGAATCGGCTCCGACCTGGTTTATGATTTCCAAAGGTTCTATGACGTTTCCTTTGGATTTGGACATTTTCTGTCCTTTGGGATCCAGGACCCAGCCGTGCATCATGACTTCTCTGTACGGCGCCTCATCGAAGGATATGACTCCCGCACCCAACTGGGAATAGAACCATCCTCTTGTCTGGTCGTGAGCTTCGACGATGAAGTCGGCGGGCCACCATCTGTCGAATTCTTTGTTGTCAGAGGGATAACCCAGCTGAGCCCAGGCGGCGACTCCGGAATCGAACCAAACATCAAGAACATCTTTTACCCGATGCATGTCTTTGCCGCAGGAAGGACATTCGAATGTAACGTTATCAATCCAGGGACGGTGGGTATCCATTCCTTCGACGTATCCTTTCCCTTCTTTCAGTTCTTTGTATGTTCCGATGACTTTCTTTTCTCCGCAGGCACACTCCCAAACGGGAAGGGGAATTCCCCAGTATCTCTGTCTGGATATACACCACTGTCTGGCACCTTCAACCCAGTTTCTCTGTCGGGAATTTCCGGCCCAATCGGGGACCCAGGAAGTTTTTCCGATTTCGTCCAGCATTTTGTCTTTCACACCGGGTACGTCAAGGAACCATTGTCTGGTATCTCTGTAAATAATAGGGGACTTGCATCTCCAGCAGTGACCGTAGCGGTGCATCAGTCTGTCGAACTTGAACAGTCTGCCGTTTTCTTCCAGATGCTTGACGACGTCGTCATTGACGCCGCGGACCCTCCGTCCGGCCATCATGGGGAAATCTTCGGTAAACCGACCGTCTTCTCCCACGGGGCAGAAAGTTTTCATTCCGTATCTTTTACCCGTTTCGTAGTCGTCGGGACCGAATCCGGGTGCGGTGTGAACCAATCCTGTGTTGTCGGCTTCAACGTAATCCGCGGTGACGACTTTGTAAACCCATTCGCTCTTTTCCATACCGTCTCCGATTTCGAAAGGAGGTACGTATGCAATTCCTTCGAGTTCGGTCCCCTTCATTTTTTCGAGGATTCTGTGTTCGGCGTATCCGCCCTGTTCTTTGATGTATTCGATTTGCGATTCGGCGATGATGACAGTTTCGCTGTCCTCATCATTGCTGAGTTCGACTTTGACGTAATCGTAATCGGGATGAACGGCGATTGCCATGTTTGAAGGCAAAGTCCACGGGGTTGTGGTCCATATCAGAAGCGAACAGTCTTGATCCTTCACGGGCATTCTGACAATGATTGAAGGATCGCTCTCGTCCCAATATTCTATTTCAGCTTCCGCAAGGGCGGTTTCGCATCTGGGACACCATGTGACCACTCGGGCCGCGTCTATGAGCAATCCTCTTTCAGCCGCGCGGAAAATGGTCCACCATGCGGCTTCTATGAAATTGGGATGTACCGTTTCGTAAGGATTGTCCCAATCCATCCACACTCCCAGCTGTTTGAATTCTTCGGTCATGTCGACCCGAAGATCGGAAGCGAACCTGAGGCAGGTTTCGACGAATTTGTCGATACCCACTTCTTCTTCGATCTGTTTCTTGGAATGAACGCCTATTTTCTTTTCCACCTGAACTTCGATGGGAAGTCCGTGCATGTCGAAACCGGGCTGGTCGCGGACATTCAGTCCGTTCATTCTCCAGTATCTTATCATAATGTCCTTGACGGCCTTGTTCATTGCCGTGCCAAGGTGAATTTTTCCGGTGGTGTACGGAGGCCCGTCGCAGAAGTAGAAATCTTTTCCCTCGGCTCTTTGTTCTTTGGCCTTCCTGTAAACATCGTTCTCTCTCCAGAATGCCTGGATTTCCTTCTCGATTTCGGGTGCGTCATAATTGCTACGGACCTGCTTTATCATCGCTTATCCTTCCTGCCAAGTTTATCTTCCCGGCGGTACGCGTTGATACAAGCCCGTGTATATAAGAATCAGCCTCGAACCGAGGCGTTGCGGCCCCTCTTCAAAACTCATAGTCTGTATCTGTCAAAGCAATCCCATATCCTAATCGAAAAAAAGTCACCAATGCTTATATCGTCAAATTCATATACCGATTAAAGACAGGAATTCGAAAGGATTGACGTCCGTTAAGCATAGGATTATTCAATTTCGATCGTAACGGTTCATGTCTGATTCGGAGTGATATTATCGGAAAACAAATCGTATACGGAAACGATGTAAATACTGCTGACGGAAAAAGATACAGGTTGGGATATTCTTCAGACGTCGAAAAAGACGTCTGCAGTGTTTTCGGATGGGATAACGGTTCGAAATACAGCAAACCGTCAGGAGATTTGGAGATACCTTCGGAGATAAAAATAAACGGCACAGTCAAGCGTGTCACATTCATAAGCGATATGGCATTCAATGAGTGTCCCGAGCTTAAATCCGTGAACATCCCCTTCGGAATCACGTCAATAGGCAATTTTGCTTTTTCTGATTGCTCCGGGCTCAAATCTATCGTTATTCCGGACGGTATAACCTCCATCGGGGATTATGCATTCTCCGGTTGCTCCGAACTTACGTCTGTATTCATCCCCAACAGTGTGACATTCATCGGAAATTCCGCGTTTTACGATTGTTCCAAGCTTGTTTCCGTATATCTTCCCAACGGAATCACGTCAATCAATAAGGATACTTTTTTCGATTGTGAAGAGCTTAAATCCATATCCATCCCCGATAGTGTAACATCAATCGGAGATTCCGCGTTTTTCGGTTGCTCCTTTGTATCCATAGACATTCCCGACAGCGTAATATCCATCGGGAATGACGCTTTCTCCGAATGTTACGAACTCGAATACATAAACATCCCGGACAGCGTAACATCAATCGGCGATTCCGCTTTTTTCAGTTGCCATGAGCTCGTTTCCGTACATCTCTCCAACGGAATCACGTCGATAAACGATAGTACCTTTTCCAATTGTTCCGAACTCAAATCTGTAGATATACCAAACAGCGTAACATCAATCGGAGATTCAGCCTTTGCCGATTGTTATGAACTCGAATACGTAAACATCCCAAACAGCGTAACCGCCATCGGGAATTTCGCTTTTGCCGATTGTTGTGAACTTAAATCTGTAAATCTTCCAAATGGGATCACGTCGATAAATGACGGCACCTTTACAAATTGCTCTGAACTCAAATCCCTAATCATTCCCGACGGCGTAACATCCATCGGGAATGACGCTTTCTCCGAATGTTATGAACTTGTTTCCGTACATATGCCGGACAGTGTTGTCTCCATCGGAGATTCCGCTTTCTCCGAATGTTGTGAACTCGTTTCAGTGGACATCCCCGACAGCGTACTTTCCATCGGCGCATACGCCTTCAGCGACTGTAAAAATATTAAATTTTTAATCTTGGGCAACAGTATAGCGCACATAAATGAAGGTGCATTTTCAGAATGCAAAGGACTCACTTCTATTAAGTTCAAGGGAGAACACATAATATTCGAGGCAGACTGTTTCAATTTGGGCACTCCGTCCAAAGATGTGGTATGCACGGTATATTCCCGTATAGACGGAAACTTCCTGGATTCGTATAAAGGAGAATATACGACGTTCATTTACAAATGAGGCCAGGCATCAGATACGTTCCGTCCCCTCATACAGATGTGCAGTGTATCCGAACTGTATGTAAACGCCGTTTTCTTTTGGATCAAATTTGGTTTGGAGCGGTTCGATTATCTTCATCCCGATGATTTTAAGATATGATTACCGGTCTTGATTCTCAACGGATTTCAGAACCAAGAATCCAGAGTCTTCTGCCCTCTTTTGGCTTTGTTCGAGACTCTGCACTTTTCAATCCGGTCCAAAGCGGATTCAACTCTTCTTGCGGAGAAATCATAGGATTCCAACATATCTATGACGCCTTCCCGGTTGATTTCACCCACTGTAACGTCATAATCATCGGTGCCGACGTCGACAAGGAATATTTCCCTTATATCTTCGTATTCGGGTATTTCTTCATCTATATGCGTCAATACCTTTTCGATGGTTCCGTGTTTTTTGATAAGGTTCAATCCTTTCTTGGGACCTATCCCTTTGATTCCCGGGTTGAAATCCGTACCCATAAGTATGGCAACGTCGACCAATTGTTCCCTGGTGACTCCCAAAGAATCAAGGAAGTCCTGCAGGTGAATCACTTCGGTCTTTATCTCTCTGTAAATGTCCCTTCCGGGCACCTTCCTCCGTCCCGTGATCGTTACGTTGCGTACAAGAATCGGCGCTCCGAACAGCAAAGAATCGAAATCCTGGGAAGCGGAAGCCCATACGTCTCCCTTTGCGCACATGTACGCGCACTGTCCCTCGCCGTCACCCGGAGCCTGCACCAAGGGAAGGCCCAGAAGTTCTATCAGCTCTTTGGAGGAGGAAGATATTTCCGGGGTCATCCTTGAAGTCTGCTGAGCTTTGGAATATGCTTTTTCCATATCCCCTTCTTCGAGGGCTTCTTTCCATTCTTCTTCGGCTTTCTTTCTGCGTTCCCTTCTTTCCCTGATGGTGTCCGCTTTGAGTTCGTGATAATCCCCGTCGAAAACGTAAGTCGGTTCTATTCCGGCTTCGATGAGATTGGCGGTCCGGTACAGAATTCCGGACAAATGAGAAGTGGTTCTTCCGTGAGAATCATGCAAAGAGCGTCCGTCGGACTGACGTATGCTGGAAAGGAACTGATATATCGTGTTGTAAGCGTCGATCGCAATGCTTTTTCCGTTGAGATCCGAAAGCTCGATATGCTCCGGGTCCGCAAGTCCGGTGAAATTGACCCCCATCTAAAACCCTCACGGATTGGGACCGTAGCCCTGCCACATTTTAATTTCGGACGACATATCGTCAAGACCGAACAATGCGCTTCCCGCCGCAAGCACGGTGGCTCCGGAATCGACGCATTCTTTGCCCGTATCTCTGTTTATTCCGCCGTCCACGGAAATTTCCAACTTTGGATTGTGATTGTCCGCCCATTCTCTGACGTATTTTATTTTCTCCAATCCCGAAGGGATGAATTTCTGTCCTCCGAATCCCGGATGAACGGTCATAATCAGAACCAAATCCACTTTATCCAGATATTTATCCAAAACTTTGACGTCGGTGCCGGGATTGATCGAAACTCCGGGACGCACCCCCGTATCGGTAATTCTCTTCAAAGCTTCGAAAGGATCTCCTTCCGCTTCGGGATGGACCGTCAGATAATCCGCGCCGGCATTTGCAAAATCGTCAATATACCGTTCGGGGCGCTGTATCATCAGGTGCACGTCAAAAGGCAAATCGGTACAGCCTCTGACAGCCTTGATTATAGAAGGTCCGATGGTGATGTTGGGAACAAACATTCCGTCCATCACATCGACGTGAACCCAGTTCGCACCCGAGGAATCAAGTCTTCGGATTTCGTCTCCCAGACGGGAAAAATCCGCTGAAAGTATCGACGGCGTTACCTTAGTCATTGTGACGTGATATGCCCAACGTCAATATAATTTATCCTTCGGATGCCGGGTGAACAAATATAACGAATAAATGCATAGCATGTGACATGGCTTCAGCCGAGAACAGTGACAATGACAAAGTATGCCAAGTCGAGGGATGCAAAGACGAGGCGGAGAGATCGATAAATTACAAAAAAGTGGCAGAATCGGGTCTTGCTTTGAAAGCAGGCTCCCACAGACAGGTCGGTCTTTGCAAAAATCATTATCGCGAATTCAAAAAACAGACGAAGACGTCCAGAGGATTGGACCGCATATACTGATGATAGAGGTGCTTTTTCTCGGTACCGGTGCAAGCGCACCTTCCAGACAGAGCGGATTATCATCCATCGCAGTTCGCAAAGGAGGGGAGATCTTCCTTCTTGATTGCGGGGAAGGAACACAGAGACAGTTGATGATATCTCCCTTCTCGTTCATGAAAATCAAAACCGTGCTGATATCTCATCTTCACGGAGATCATTTTCTCGGATTGCCCGGTTTGCTGCTGACCATGGGAATTTCCGGCCGAAAGAACCCAATGACCGTAATCGGTCCCGCGGGAACGGAACGTCTTCTGACTCCGATAATAGAAACCTGCGGCGATGAGTTGCCTTATGAACTGAACATAATCGAAGCTTATGACGGCTATGTTTCGGACATGGGGAAAATGACTCTGTCCGTTTTCAAAACCGAACACACCGCCCCGTCTCTGGGTTATGTGCTTTCGGAGAATGACCGTTACCGGGCGGATCCGTCAAAAATATCGGAAAGGAATGTCAAACCCTCGGACGTGGAAAGCATACTGAAAGGGAAAACAATAAACGGCGTAACGGCGGAGGACATCTCTTCCGGAATTGTGAAAGGATTGAGAATTGTTTACTCGGGGGATACGAGGCCCTGCGAATCCCTGGTAAAAGCTTCGAAAAATGCGGATCTGTTAATTCACGAAGCGACCTTCGATTCGGAATTGGAAAGTTCCGCCGAAGAACACGGACATACCACAGCGGAGCAGGCCGCGGAAATAGCCAAAAAATGTAACGTGAGGTGTCTCTGCCTTACCCACATAAGCAACCGCTACAGGGACCGTTCCGTGCTTAGGGAAGAAGCCATGAAAACGTTCCCGGAAACATACGTCGCCGAGGATATGATGCAACTCACGGTGACGAAAAAGGAAATCAAATCAATTTGAGCAAATCGGTCCCCGTTATAACGCTGACTATTTTTCCCCTTTTTGAAATCAGAACCGCATCGTTGTCATTCATCAGCAATGCCACCGTTGAAAGGGATGTGTTTTCCGACACAACCGGAAAAGATTCCCCCATCACGGTGCGTACGGGTGTCTTTCTCAGCTCCTCCATACTCATCCCCTGTTCGATGAGATTGAGAATTATTCTTTCCGAAATGCTTCCCACGGAACGGCCTCCGTCCATTACGGGCAGTTGGGAGAAACCGGTGTTTCTCATCAATTCCGACGCTATTCTCAGACCGTCGTTGGCATTGACGGTGATGGGAGAATAGGAAGCCACGTCCGCCGCGGTTCTGTCCATGACGGAATATTTGCTTATCTTTCCCAGTGTTTCGAAAAGCCGCACCACTGTTCCGTAACTGGCATTCGTTCTTTCCGTTTCTATTTTTGCGATGGTGCTTTGACTTATTCCGGATTCTTTTGCAAGTTCGGATTGTGTGATTCCCAGGGCCGATCTCATTTTTCTGATATCCGATTCCGGAGGAAAATTCATGAGGATAACACTAAATTATTCTTATAAGAATATTTCTTACAATTTACTTTATAACTGATGAATTAATACAAGTAACCATAACGGTCAGCCGGGAGGCTTTTGAATTGACAAAAAACATTTATGTAGAAGGAATAAACGAACTTCCTGTCCCCGACAGGAAAGTCGAAATTGTAGAGAGAAAAGGTATTGGGCACCCCGACAGCGTTGCTGACGGAATTGCGGAGACGATGAGCAAAGAACTTTGCAAAATGTACATCAAAGAGTTCGGGCACGTCCTCCATCACAACACCGACGAGACGCAGATTGCCGCAGGAATGTCCGCCCCCAAGTTCGGCGGAGGAACCATCATTGACCCTGTTTACATACTCATGGTCGGTCGCGCCACCAACGAAATCGTTGTCGGCGAAGATGTGAAATCTTTGCCCTGCAAACCCGTGGCCCTCAAAGCGGCAAGGGATTTTTTGAAGAAAACATTCCCCAATCTCGACACGGATTCCGAAATGATTCTCGATGCGAGAATCGGTCTCGGTTCAGATGACCTCACGGGCGTGTACAAAGCATCCGGATTCATGGCGAACGACACCTCTTTCGGTGTAGGATACGCCCCTTATTCAATCACCGACAGACTTACTCTGGAAACCGAAGAATTCATAAACGGTGTACTTAAGAAGAAGATGCCCGAAACCGGTCAGGACGTCAAAGTAATGGCATCCAGAGTGGACAACAACGTCACCCTCACAGTCGCATGTGCGATGGTGGACCGTCATTTGGATGATGCGGACGCTTACAAATCCGCAGTTACTCAGCTCAAAGACGAAGTCACCGACAACGCCCTTAAAATCGTGGGCGGCGAAAATGTCAACGTCAAAGTCGACGTCAACACCGGTGATGATTACAACCGCGGCGTTTATTATCTCACCGTGACCGGAATGTCTCAGGAAATGGGAGACGACGGTTCTGTCGGAAGAGGCAACAGATGCAACGGACTCATCACGCCTTACAGGCCCATGTCCATGGAAGCGACTTCCGGTAAAAACCCGATAACCCACATCGGTAAGATTTACAACATCCTTTCAAACCTTATCGCCAACGATATTTCCAAAGAAATCGGATCCGAAGCGGAAATTCGCGTAAGATTGCTTTCACAGATTGGAAAACCTATCCACGAACCCCTCAGCGCTTCGGTGCAGGTTCTCGCTTTCGATGCTGAAAAGAACGTAAGCAAATGGAAATCCGATGCAGAAACAATCACGGAAGACTGGTTGGACAACATTGATAAGGTTACGGAACTTATAGCAGAAGGTAAAGTCAGAACATTCTGATTTCAGATTCTGAAAAAAAAGGTGATCCAAGCATGAAAATAATCGACGAACCGAGATACGGGCCTATGTTCAGGTTCAGCGATGCCAATGTGTATTGGACCCTTCACCTTCTTTCCGACGGAACAAGAATCGGACGGAAGAGGCTTTCCGAAATGGTCGGAATAGGTGAAGGCAGCATGCGTCGGATAATCGATGCGCTCCGGGACATGGAACTGATATCCATAAAACAGACCGGAGTGGCAATCACTGAAAAAGGAATCGATTTCCTCGAGGACATACCCATAAGGGTGATAGATCTCGATGCGGGCGATTCCGTTGCCGGAGAGGAGACCCAAGGTCTCTTGGTTCTGGGAGTGTCCGACAAAGTGCACAACGGCATGCAGCAGAGAGACGCGGGAATCAAAGTGGGGGCCACAAGCTGCACCACTTTCGTAATCCGCAATAGTGTTCTCATGGTTCCTCCGGATTGGAACGTAGATCAGGAGAAACCCGAGCTGGCAGAGAAAATCCGCAATGAGTTCGGAATGTCCGAAAGGGACGCCATAATCATCGGCGGCGCATCAACCAAATCTTTGGCAATAGAAGCATCGGTTGCGGCAGCGCTTGAAATCATCTGAGATCGCCCGATCAAACATTTTACCAAAACATTCTTTTATCGAATTCCATGAAACATCTTCTCAATTTTTCAGTTTATGAAAACCCGGACACACTGTCCTCCGACGTCCCAGCCACTTTCAGGAAGATCGGTTGCGACGGAGTGGAACTTCTCACGGGATATGACAGGATTCCGGAAACCCATGTGGGATTCTCCGCCTCCGTTCATTTGCCTTATGCGGCGGATTGGCGTTCGGTGTGGGACGGAGAAGAAATACCCGAGTACGATTCCGATATGGCCAAATTCCTGATGTACGGAACCTCCAGAAAGGATATTATAGGCAATCTTGGAAAGGCGATATCCGTCGCATCGTCCCTGAACCCGCCCTACGGCGTTCTTCACGCCGGAAACGTGAAACTTCACGATATTCTCAAAAGGACAAAAGATGCCGATGACAGAAAAGTTCTGGATTCCTTCTGCGAAATGATAAATACGGTTGTCTCGGGATTCCCGGGAAGCAAACCCCCTTTCAGATTGGCTTTCGAAAACTTGTGGTGGCCCGGTCTCAGAATGATCGACGGTTGGGAAATCGGTTACTTCGAAAGGAAAATCGAGTTTGACGATTGGGGTATTTGTCTGGATACGGGACACCTTCTGAACTGTCTTCCGGACATCCGCAACGAAGAAGACGCGGTAAATTCCCTGAGGAAGGTTTTTGAAGGATACGGCGAGGAAATCAAGGAACGGATATGCACCGTGCATCTTCATATGAGCACCTCGTCGGATTACAGAGACAGTTTCGAAGACCGAGAACCCAAAGGCGAAACGGTTGATGACTACATGATCGAAGCAAACACGCACATCGGGAAGATAGATCAGCACCGTCCTTTCAACACTGACGGATGCGCCGAATTGGTGAATATTCTGAAACCGGATTATGTTACCCATGAGCTCAACGGTTCCTTTTCCGAGAGCCCCTTGGAGGATTTTGCACTGCAAAGGTCTCATTTCGGCAGGAACTGACGAATGCTTAAATAATAGCTCTATCTTGCACATTCCAGAGGAAATTAAATGGCACGTTTTGAAGAGGCTGAACGCAGACTTCTTAATAAGTCCGTATGCATGAAATGCTCTGCTACAAACCCGCCTAAGGCGACTAAGTGTCGCAAATGCGGTGGCGGAAATCTCAGGCCCAAGGCTAAAGAGAGCAGGAAGCAGTGAGCTCGGAATCGGCCGTGCCAAACAGCGGCAGGGTACCGGGCCGCTCTTTTATTATTCATACTTGGCAAAAGGCAGTGAAACAGTCGGAGCCGCAGAGATGATCTCATTGAAGTTCCGGAAGATGAAAGCGATCCGATTGCGTTCGGTGCACACAGTGCACACGTGTGTCTGAACGCAAAGGAATTTGTTTGATTCTCTTCTCCGAAAATATGGAACCGAGAGAAAACCGTTCATCGTATTTCACTTTGCCAACACTTGTTCCGAAACCCGTTTTTTATATTTTTGCGGTACGGTGACGTCCGTCACCCGTCACGGAATATCCTCGGTCATGGGTAAATTCATTATAGAACGCAAACCTTCTGTTTTTGCCGAAGGCAACCTGTCGCGTCCAATCAAAGACCGCACAGGCCCTAAGATACGATCATAGGACGCGGAAACGTTCAGAAGTTTCTGCACCGTTCAAAGATACACAGTACCGACAACATGAGGATTTTAAATGAAAATCGAAAAAGTATGGGCAAGGGAAGTTCTCGATTCCAGAGGAAATCCCACGGTTGAAGCGGAAGTGACCGTAAAAGGTCACAAAGTACGGGCAATCGCGCCCTCCGGAGCATCCACGGGCACTTGGGAAGCCCATGAACTGAGAGACGGCGGCAACAGATATTCCGGAAAAGGGGTACTGACCGCAGTAAACAACGTACGCACGGAAATCGCAGACCTCATCGTAGGCATGGACGCCGCAGATCAGGAAGGAATCGACAATGCGATGATCGAATTGGACGGAACGCCGAACAAAATGAGATTGGGGGCGAATGCAACCGTCGCCGTTTCCCTGGCAGTTGCCAAAGCGGGCGCAATGTCCCGTCACATACCGGTTTACAGACACATAGGGAAGAACAACGTCACTCTCCCTGTACCAATGTTCAATATCATCAACGGAGGGATGCACGCGGGAGGAAACCTGAAGGTACAGGAATTTATGGTCGCTCCCGCCGGACTGCCCACATTCAGCGAATGTCTGAGGGCTTCCTCCGAAATATACATGTCATTAAAATCACTCTTGACCGAAAAATACGGCGCATCCTCGGTAAACGTGGGTGACGAAGGCGGTTTCGCTCCGCCTATGGACACCGTCGCCGAAGCTTTGGGCACAATCACCGAAGCAATATCCAATGCCGGTTACACTCCCGGAAAAGACGTGTTTCTGACCATAGATGCGGCATCGTCCGAGTTCTTCTCCGACGGTTTGTATGATATTGACGGAATGAATCTTACCGCGGGAGAGTTGGTGGACCATTACGTTTCACTGACCGAAGAGTTCCCGCTCATCAGCATCGAAGATCCGTTCTTCGAGGATGATTTCGATTCAACCGCGGAACTCACCGCCAAAATAGGGAAAAGTGTGCAAATCGTGGGTGACGATCTTTTCGTCACAAACACCGAAAGGCTGAAAAGAGGCATCGAATCAAAATCGGCCAACGCTTTACTTTTGAAAGTCAATCAGATCGGAACCGTCACGGAATCCGGCAACGCCGTTTCCATGAGTTACGATAACGGATACAAGGTCGTGGTTTCCCACCGCTCCGGTGAATCCGAAGACACCACCATAGCGGACCTGTCCGTCGGATGGGGTTCGGGCCAAATTAAAACCGGAGCTCCCGCCCGCGGCGAAAGAACCGCCAAATACAACAGACTCCTGAGAATCGAAGAGGAACTGGGTTCCGAAGCGGTGTTCCCGGGACTCAAAGCATTCAGGTTCTGATACCATGCAAAAACTCTTTGCGGCCGAAGAGAAAGATATCCGCGAAGGATATACCAAGGATGTTTATTTCGAACACACGAAACAGATTTTGGAAGCAAGAGACCTTGAAGACCTTGAGGTCAGCATGGAGTTTACCAGTGGATCCCTTCCCTGCGGATGGGAATGGGGGGTGTTCTGCGGTCTCGAAGAAGTGTTGAGGCTGATGGAAGGGATGAACGTATCCATATACGCCATTCCCGAAGGAACGGTTTTCCGTTCAAGAACTTCTGCGAGCGTAAGAGCCCCCGTTATGAACTTTCAAGGCAAATACATGGACTTCGGGGTAATGGAAACGGCGATTCTGGGAATGATTTGTCAACCCACAGGGGTTGCGACGAAATCCGCAAGGATGAAGCTGGCCGCGAAAGGAAAACCCGTGATAGCATTCGGAAACCGCAGAATGCACCCCGCCATATCCGGAGTGCTGGACCGTTCGGCTTACATCGGAGGATGTGACGATGTGTCCTCGCAGGTCGGCGGAGATCTTATCGAAAAGAAACCTTTGGGAACCGTGCCTCACGTTCTGCCTTTGATGATGGGCAACAATGACGCGGCATTCAGAGCCTTTGATGAAATCATCGATTCGTCGGTTCCCCGCATAATGCTGATAGACACTTTCTCCGACGAGAGAACGGCGGCCATCGAAGCCTGCAAGACCGTGAAGAATCTCGTGGGGGTGAGATTGGACACTCCCGGATCCAGAAGAGGGAATTTCAAAGAACTCATCGACGAAGTGCGTTGGGAGATGGACATGAACGGCTTCGAACATGTGAAGATAATCGTATCCGGAGGATTGGACGAAGATACCGTC
Organism: uncultured Methanomassiliicoccales archaeon; assembly: GCA_964588745.1. Classification (GTDB taxonomy): domain Archaea; phylum Thermoplasmatota; class Thermoplasmata; order Methanomassiliicoccales; family Methanomethylophilaceae; genus VadinCA11. The sequence goes on from CAZPQO010000003.1 coordinate 14,978, forward strand.
GCCGGCCTCGCGGACACATGTGTGTCGAGCTTCGGAGTGGGAACATCGATATCCAACGCCCCCACTTTGGATTTCTCGATGGACTTGGTCGAAAAGAACGGAGTGCCCGTTGCGAAAAGAGGAAAATTCGCCGGCAGGAAGTATCCTTACAGATGCCCTGCCTGTTTCACCATGGGGGTTTCGCTGCAACCCGACGGAGAAATGGTCTGCGAATGCGGTCGGAACATGGAGATGATCGAGAAGCTCATCATGAAGGACGGCAAGAGGACCGTTCCTGAAGTCAAGCCGTCGGAGATACGGGATTACGTTATGGGCCAGTTGAAAATTCTGGAAAACAACGGGGACTTCTGAAGAGATCCGACGGGCTGTTCCGGTTTTGGAAAACAGGTCAATGAAGGTAGGTATAATAGCCTTTCGGAGCAGTTTAGCTATCGTTAAAACACTGATAACAGAAAGCTTATATGCACTTTGCAGGTTGTAATATTTGAGCGAATTGCAGGCATCTGTGGATGGGTTGGGAAGCCTGTGAGCTCTATCATGGGGGAAGTACGATAGAGGTTACAATTAGTCTGACCGGATGCAGTTTCAAAAACACTCTGGATTCAGCGCTGGGCGGGATGAATACCGCTTATATGATGAACATATATTGCGAATGCGGAGAGTTGGTTTGGCTCGACCGTTCCGCAATGGATCTCAAGCTCAGCATCGGCAAGACCCTTGAATGCACCAAATGCAGAAACAAACGGATTTCCGAAGACATCGAACTTCTTGACAGACATTTCAACGGCGAAGACATCTATGCCGACGAATGAATCCGGCCGAAATCTTTAGCCTTCATAAATAATATTAAAAAAATTGTTTTTGACGGGAACGACCCCGTCGATTCATTCGATCTTTTTATCCGAATCTTGCTTTTTCGTTTTCGACTTTTCCTCGGCGGCCGCTTTCTTTTTGTTCTTGGGCTTGTCCGGACAATCGGGATTGATGCATTCTTCGGATTTTCCGAAAACAATAATCGGTGCGGAACAGTGTTCGCACTTCTTGTCCGTGGGTGTCACAATGCCTCTGGGCCTCAACGGATAGGTCTGTGAGCAGTTCGGCCACTCCGTGCATCCCGCAAAGCGTCTTCCGGCTTTGGAATACATCAGACGGATGGTTCCCTTCCCGCAGGTGGGACATCCCCCGAGGAATGTGCGTCCGGTGTTCGATTCGCATTTGGGATCGACACACTGCATCAGGGGCGGGTTGCCTTTTCTGATGACTCTCATAACGGGAAGTCCGCATACATCGCACACTTCATCGGTAGGCTGATTCAGCGAACCTCTGGGCAACGGGAACGCGTTGGTGCATTCCGGGTATCCGTCGCATCCGATGAAATTCCCGTTTTTGGATCTCTTTATCGTCAGTTCTTCTCCGCATTTAGTGCATTTTCCGATGAACTGATGGGATCTCATCGCTTCGCGTATCTCATCCCCTATGGCTTTGTCGTTGGCCGCAATCTCGGAAGATACCTCGAACAGCATGTCCTGGGATTCGGAAACGACTTCTTCCAGAGTCTTTTCACCGTCACTGATTTTCTGCATGTCTTCTTCCAAACGGGAAGTCATGTCGGGTTCGGTGATTTTACCTCCGTACTTTTCAAGGGATTTGGTAAGCGCAACGCCTCCCGCCGTGGGAATCATGCGGTTGCCCTGAATGTAGTTTCTCGAATATAATTTGGAAATGATGTCGTGTCTCGTACTCTTGGTTCCCAATTGGAGACGGTCCATCTCCTGGATGAGCGAACCCTGATTGTATCTGTACGGCGGTCTTGTTTCGGATTCCTCGACGGTTATGGATCTTATGTCCACTTCCTCTCCGACTTCCATCCGCGGAACGGTGGAAGCTTTGGATTTCAGATATTTGCCGTAATATTCTTTCCAGCCTTTGTACAGCTGTTTGTATCCTTCGCACTTGAATTCTTCGCCGCCCACGTCGATGACGCACTCGGTTATTTCCGCTTTTGCCACCGGGGCCACGGTTGCGAGGAATCTTCTGACTATAAGTTCGTAAAGTTTCCATTTGTCGCCTTTCATCCTGCTTGAGGATGCGGCGGCCGTGGGGTAAATCGGAGGGTGATCCGTTGTGCGCCTTTTTCCTCTTGAAGGAAGAATTTTTTCCTGTTTGAGAATCTCTTCGACTTCGGTTTTGAAATCTGATTCTTTGAGTTTCTCAAGAACGGTGCGCAGATTCACGCTTTTGGGATATTCCGTGTTTTCGGTACGGGGATATGAAATGTATCCGCTTATGTACAGCTCTTCGGCCAGCTTCATGGCGGTCGTTGGAGGGATGCCTATTTTGTTGGCTTCCACCTGCATCTGAGTCGTATCGAAGGGCGGAGGTCTGTATTCCTCTTTCTCGGTGACTTCGAAGGAAGTCACCTTGCCTTTTTTAATATCGGCAATTTTGGACTCGACGGCCATGGCCTCTTCTTTTTCCCAGAAGGGATTTTTGACGTGGTCTCCCTGGAATGCAAGCAATCCGAATTTGGCGTTGACGTTCCAGAAAGGAACCGGAACGAAGCTTTCGACTTCTTCGTTCTTGTCAACAAGGAGTTTAAGGGTGGGGCTTTGAACTCTTCCTACGGAAAGGAAGTTTTTCCCAACCTGTCCCGAGGCCAAGGAAATCTGTCTTGTAAGCACGGCCCCCCAGGACAAATCAATAATTTGTCTGGCTTCCGCGGCGTTAGATAAACGTTTGTCGGGAAGTTCGAGGTTACCGAACGCGTTCTCGACTTCGGCCTTGGTGAGCGCGCTGAACTTGGCGCGTCTGACTTTGGACATGTCAACGCCTGCGGCTTCAACGGTTTCCATACCGATGAGCTCTCCTTCCCTGTCGTAGTCTGTGGCGATTATTATTTCGCCGGCTCCCAGGGCCAGCTCTTTTATGTTATTGAGAATGGATTTTACTTTGACGTTTTTAACCTGAGGCGCATAGACGAGCTCAGTGGGCGGATTGGCCGACCAATCATTGTATTCTTTGGGATAGTCCAATGCAAG
>CAZPQO010000004.1:0-14696 GCA_964588745.1 uncultured Methanomassiliicoccales archaeon
TAAAGCGGGATAAGGACAGATGTCCATGCAAGGGATATCCCGCCTTTGTAAGGATTAGGATACTTTACCCTGATTTAATGATTCTGTCTGTCCCTTCCGGTTATCATCGTTGCAATGTGCCGTTTTTATCCTAAAAACACCTTGCATACCCTTGAAAGGGGACTTGTATTTTCACATCCCCGTCTGAAGGAAAAAGCATGCTTCTGAATCGGATTATTCTTCTTCGAAACGTATGTCCACGGAATCGCTGTGAGCCTGAAGCCCCTCGGCTTCGGCTATGGTCTTGACGGTGGAAGCTATCGCATCCAATCCCTCGGAAGTAAGCATCTGCACCGTGGAAGTTTTCCTGAAGTGGGCGACGTTGAGGCCGGACGCTGTGACTGAGTGACCTGCGGTGGGAAGAACGTGGTTGGTTCCCGAGGCATAGTCGCCTGCCGCAACCGGAGTGTACGGACCCATGAAAATCGAACCCGCGTTTTTCACCTTGTTCAGCATATCCATCGGATCCGAGGTCTGAATCGAAAGGTGTTCCGGCGCAATGCGGTCCATGATTTCCGCGGCCAGATTCATGTCGGTCGCCAAAATATATCCCGAATTGTCCAGAGCCTTCAGGATAATCTCCTTTCTGGGTTGATTTTTCATCATCTTTTCCATGTGTTTCCAGACTTCGTCGGGAAGATCCGGATCGTCGGTTATGAGGATACTGGCGGCCGACGGGTCGTGTTCCGCCTGCGCTATCAGGTCCGCCGCGAGATACCTCGCGTCCGCGGAAGAATCCGCAAGCACGCCTATTTCGCTTGGTCCCGCGGGGAAATCGATTTCCACTTCGTTCCTCAGAAGCATTTTGGCCGATGTGACGTAAACATTTCCGGGACCTACGATTTTCTGCACTTTGGGAACGCTTTCGGTACCCAAAGCCATGGCGGCAACCGCCTGAGCCCCGCCTATTTTGAATATCATGTCCGCACCGGCGATATCCATGGCAACCAAAGTCACGGGATTGACGGGTGCGGGGGTACAGCAGATGACTTCCTCAACTCCCGCGACTCTTGCGGGAATGACGCACATCAGTGCCGTGCTAGGATAGGAGGCTCTGCCTCCGGGAACATAACAGCCGACGATGTCCAAAGGCGTGCTTTTGACGCCGAGGGTTATGCCGGGCTCGACCTCTCTGATCCAAAGGTCCGAAGGGACCTGCATTTCATGGAAGCGTTGAATGTTGTAAGCCGCGTTTTCGAGTTCTTCGATCAGAATGGGGTCGACGCTGTCGTAAGCGTCTTCGATTTCGTCACGGGTTACTTCAAGAAGTTTCAAATCCGCCCCGTCGAATTTCTTCGTGAGTTCGAACAGGGCTTTGTCTCCCTCGTCACGGACTTTCTCAATGATTTCGATGACCGGTTTTTCAACGTCCCCGACTTTGGAGGAACGGTTCTCGGCCCAGAAATCTTCGCTGACCTGCTTCCACATGCCGCCTTAATCAGACTTCCCCGATTTATATCCAACTATCGGGAGGGGAACAACGGGGAAAATAAAAATCAGGAAAACTTGCCGCCGCAAAGCCTCAGTATCCTGACCGCGGCGGGATTTCCCGGTTCCTTTTCGTTCATGGCGCCGGCGACGATGCAGGCATTTTTGAACTCGCCTTTGTCAACCAGGCTCAAAGCAAGGGTTTCCATGGCGCCGGTGTGAGTCTCGTCGATTCTCAACGCTTTTGAAGAGAATGCTCCGGCGGGTTTTGTGTTTCCGATTATGTACATAACATAAGCTCCCACAGCGTTGGCGTCGGCGGAATCTTTTTTCACCTTCATCAGCCCTCTGGCATACTTCAGCGCTTCTTTCTCTTTTCCGGCGGCAATCAACGCTCCGCCTCTTGCGCGCAGAACGTTGTAATCGTCGGGAAATTCTTTTGACAGCTCCTCGGACATTTTCAAAGCCTTGTCGTGTTCGCCTAGGGAACTCAGAGATTCGATCAACAGAACGGAATCGTCCGCGGTGAGCACGGAAATCTTTTCGGCGGATTCGATTGCCTCTTCGAAACGGCCCATCATGTTCAGGGACATTGTCTTTTCCCTGAGAACGCCGTCGCTTTCAATCATATCCTCCAGCAAACCGAAGGCCAAATCCCCCCTTCCCAATCCCCTCATGGCCTGAGCCACGGGAAACATATCGGCGTCTTCGCCGTAAACCTCGTCATAGAGTTCTTCAAGAACTTTGTCGGAAGACTCGGTCCGTCCGATGACCAGAAGTATGGATGCACAATGAACTTTGACAAGAGGATCTTCCGCGGAATCCGCTCTGTTCAGCAAAAGAAATTCTGCGGTGTCCAACTGCCCCGCGGCAATGACTTTTTTTATGTCGGAAAGGGCTTTTTCATCATTCATCGTGATAACGGGAACGGCTTCATAAAAATAAAGATAGCCCTCAGAAAAAAGTACGGGGTTAAAATAGCCTTAACCCGATACAGAGTTCAAGATGAAAGTCAGGAACATAACAGCCTACGGTCTGCTATACCGTTCGGATTGCGATTTGGACATCGGTTCAAGCCCGCTTACTTTCATTTATTCCGCCAACGGATTCGGGAAGACCACTTTGCTCAAAGCGATGGTTTCCTCCATGGAGGGGGACGAAGAATGTTTGGAAACATTGCCTTTCGAAAGAATCGACATAGGGTTCGATGACGGCGTTGTGTTGATTGTCGACAAACGGGAAGGCATCGACATAATGGTGCGGAAAAATGAAATCGAATATCCCGTGGACAGGGAAGAACTGAAGGAATTGTTCAGTATAACTTACATATCGCCCGAAAGACAGATTGTCATAGGGCCGGACGGTCATCTGATTCCCGCAATCGGCGCTTACGCCGAAGAACTCAGGGAAAGTCTCTGGAACGCCGCCGAAAACAACAGGTTGGCCGAACCCGCGGAAGATTACGCCAAAGACATGTCCGACGGTGATTTGGTATCCCTGTTCATGGACCTCAAAGCAAAGCTTGATTACATCAAGGGCGCGGGATTGGAACCGGAGATATCTTCTTCCCTGAGATTTCCTCCCACTTACAATGACATTTCCAAGAAGAGGGAAGAGTACGAAAAACTGGCGTATTCTCTCGAAGATTACATTGAACGCAACTACTGCCTGTCTGAATCCATTGTCGTTTCCCAGGACATTATGAACAGACTGTTCAGAGGGAAAACGCTTCACATAAATGAGAAAAACAGCATGGTTTTCAGATTGGATTCCGGTATGGATCTTCCTTTGGATTCTTTGTCCTCAGGAGAGAAAAACATACTGGTGATACTGTACCGATTGCTGTTCCAAACCGCCGAGGGTTCGATTGTGGTGATAGACGAGCCGGAAAATTCCCTGCACATCGAATGGCAGCAACATCTGGGGGATATTTTCCTTGACATCGCCAAACTGAGGAATCTTCAGTTCATCGTGGCAACACACTCTCCCCAAATAATTCACGATAAGTGGGATATGTCCAGAGAACTGAGGGATTTGAATGCAGAGGACTCTGAAGCCGGAAGATATTGCGAATGAGATTTCCATGCTGGCTTCCATCGTCGACGAAGCCATACTGGCCGTCGAGGGTGTCACCGACAGCAGACTCTACGGCAAATTCTGCGATTCCAAAGTAAGAATCGTGGTGGGGCATTCCAAAAGCAATGTCAGACGTGCCGTTGACGAATGTTGGAACAACCGCAACATAAACAGAATCGTCGGCATAGTGGACGCGGATTTGGATCGGATCAGGGGCAAAAAGCGGACACCGCCCGTGTTCAGCACGGACCAGCGGGATTTGGAAACCATGCTGTTGGCGAGTCCCGCTCTTGACGATGTTCTGTCGGAATATGCCGACAGGGATGCTATTGACGCTTTCACGGACGAATACGGTCCGGTTTTCGATGCGGTGATTTCAGCCTGTTATCCCATAGGGCTTATGATGTACGTTTCCGAAGAATACCGGCTGAGCCTGAATTTCAGGAATTTGGATTTTGACCGGTTCATCGACCCCCGCAGTTTGATGATTGATGAAGAGGAATTATTGGACGAGATTGTTTTGTGCACCGCGGGAAGATGCATAAACAGGAAAGAACTCGGTAAAATTTTCAGACACGAAGCGTCTTTGGATCACGAGCCTTTGGATTATGCCAGAGGCCATGACGCGGTAGAGGTGTTGCTTATAGGGCTGAGACACAACTTCGGTTCTTTCAACGCCAAAAACCTCAGGGAAGGAGAACTTTCCGGGGCATTGAGACTGGCCTTCAGCAAAGAATACTTCTCGATGACCGGGCTGTACGGGAGAACCTCGAAATGGTCCGAAGAATACTGTTTCGATCTGTGGTCACTCAAAAATGAGCTCTGACGTAACGACTCCCTGTGCCGTTTCGGTAATTTTCTGAACTCTCCTTTCGCTTTCTTCAAGAATTTCTTTGCATCTGTTCCTCAGCGCCGTGGCGCGTTCGTACAGTTTCAGGCTTTCGTCCAAATCCAAACTTCCGCTTTCCAGCTTGGCGACAAGCTCTTCCAACGCGGTTATGGACTCTTCGAAACTCATGTTCCTTACTTCTTCATCCATTGTTTTTCACCTTTTTTATTTCGGCTTCGGCACTGCCGTCCCTGAACCTCACGTCTATGATTGACCCTTCGGACAGGGCTTTTGCCGATGTCAGAGTATTGCCGCGGGAGTCCGTGACATAACTGTAACCTCTCGTCAGAACACCGAGAGGGTTCAATGCGTCGGCTCTTTTTCCCAGAGCTTCGGCTTTGGAATTCGAATCCTTGATTATACGGTTTACGGAAAGAATCAATCTTTCGGAATAAGAATTAAGAGAATCTTTCAGTGATTTGATTCTGTTTCCGGCGGCCACGGGAGATATCTTGGAATCTGCGGCATTGAAACGGGATCTCATGGTCTGCACTTTGAATTTCAGTGCGGAATCCGCACGGGTCATCAGATTGTCCATGCGTATCTGAAGCATACCGATGTCTTCCAGCTTCCTTCCGGGGTCCAACTTTACCGACAGAGTCTCCAGTTTGGATTTCATCATATCCACTTTGTGGGACAGTGCCTTTGAAGCTCTGTGTTCGTGCCCTCTCAGTATATTCATCAACGACACCGGATCCGGGAGAGCCATTTCCGCCGCTCCCGTGGGAGTGGGGGCTCTTGCGTCGGCCACCATATCGGCTATGGTGACGTCGGATTCGTGCCCCACAGCGGAAATGATCGGAACTTCGGAAGCGGCAATCGCTCTTGCTACGATTTCAAGATTGAAAGCCCACAAATCCTCAATGGAACCTCCGCCCCTTCCCACGATCATGACGTCAACGCCGACCCTGTTCAGGAGTTCTATTCCCCTTACAATCGATTCTCCCGCGCCTATGCCCTGAACCATGGCGGGAGCCAACAGAATGTCCGCGGGGAACAGTTTTGCGGAAGTGGTGATGATATCGTGAATAACGGCACCCGTTTCAGAAGTCACAACTCCTACGGTTATCGGAAACAGCGGCAGTTTCTTTTTCCTGGAATCGTCGAAAAGGCCTTCGGCTTCCAGTTCTTTCTTTAGTTTTTCGAATTGGATATACAGTTCGCCTATTCCCGAACGCTCCATGGTTTCGATTATGAACTGGTAAGTGCCCCTCTGAACGTAAATGTCGACTCTTCCGAAGACTTTGACTTTCATGTTTTCTTCGGGTTCGAAATCAATTCTTGATCGGGAACCTTTGAACATTACGCTGCGCAATTCGCCGCTTTCGTCCTTGAGAGTGAAATAATAATGTCCGCTGACGGCCCGGACAAGATTGGAAATCTCTCCGATTACCCAGATGTCTCTGACATATTCGGATTCCGCCAATATTGATTTCACTCTGTTGTTGAGTTGAGTCACCGTCAGTGTTTCAACCATACTTTACCCGTACGGAAATTACCGCTATAATCCTTGGGTTCTGTGCAAAATCCGTTTCAGTTATATATCATCAAAGAATTGAAACAAACCATACGGGAAAAAATATGAATCGCAACAGATGCCCCGATTGCGGAGAACACATACCTTCCACCGCCAAAACCTGCCCCAAGTGTTATCGGACGATTTCCGGAAAACCCGTATCTGATAAACAGTCCCGGAGAACATATGAGAAGACGGAGAAAGGCAAAGACGAAACGCTGGCTTTTCTGTTGGCGGTTATTCCAGGGATATTCGGAGTGCAGGGATTGGGACTGATTTACCTGAACCCGGAAAACAGAAGAGGTTGGCATTTCCTCATAGTGGGTTTAATTCTTTTTTTGTCATTGCTTGTTTGCGCATCGTGGTGGGACGGCGTCGGATCCTTTACCAGAGTGCTTTTGATGTTTGCGATGATAATCCTCGCATTGATTTACATCTCGTCATACCTTGCCCAGCTGGCTGAAACAAAGTTCGGAACTGTTTTCGGACTCTTCAGGCTTTAATACATTCCTTCTTTTCTGAGTATGATCAGGATTTCGGAAGTCATCTGAGCCAAATGCAATGCTCTCCGTCCGTCTTTGATGCCTGCGGGATCTCCGGGACACAGGGAGTTGTACGCGGCAACGATTCTGTCTTGAACCGGGTCATCCCTTTTCAGATTGAGGTTCTTCGGCACCCTGAATGAAACGGCGGGCATTATCATGACTTCCTTTGTCATGTCCCAGGGAAAGTTCAAGAGATATTTCATGAAGGTTTCGCGTACGTCAAAACATGCGACGTCCTGTCCTTTCAGGATTTTCTTTACATCGGAGATAACGTTTTCTTCAGGCAGACCGAGGTACAGTTCCCTTGTATCGATTCCCGCCCTGTCGGTAAGGAAATCCAAAGAAGTTTTTCCCATATCCAAGGGATCTTTTTCTATCAGCTCTCCGTAAACTGAATCGTAGTCCAAAGTTTCCATGTCGATACGGCAGATTCCCACCTCGACAACAACGTTTTCGGGATATCCTTTGTCTCCGTCGGAGTTGACTTCCACGACATAAACAGACGACACAAATCCCTTACATTGACCGCTGTAATTAAACCCGTCGACCGACCATATAAAGGTAAAAGACAAAGCATTATTATAATCCGAATTATACATTGATGTGTACCGGATAAAGAGCATTGACGAAATTTATGACGAGGTTAAAAATTATGACCTGGTCATCACCAACGACGCCCCTCTCGCTACCGCCCTTAACGGCAGAATCGGAAAACCTCACGTGGGAGGGTTTGCGTATACTCCGAGACAACTTGCGGTTCAGTTGTCTTCACAGATTCTCGGAACTTCCCTCATGAGCGAATTGGAGGTCGTGGCCACCGTAGCCGAAGAAACGGGATACAATTTCAAGTACGTTCACGGAGAAATCGAAAATATAAGAGAAATAAGAAGATATACCGCGGAAGTGCGGAAACACCTGTACACAAACCGTTCCCGGAAGGTTTACGATTCTTTTGCCGCGTTGCCCACTCTGGAAAAAGCGATGAGTATCTTCGTTCCCGAGGAATACCACGAAGAAGGGAGAGCGGGTTTGGTAATATCCGAAAATATATTTCTGAACCGTAAAACCGCCGTTTTGGGATTGGATTTCTTTGATGATTTGGACAAACACTTCGTTCCCATAAGACATGACGAAATCGATCTTGTGGATTACAACGGCGAATTCGATCTCGGCGTTATTTACGAAATAGGAAACGACCGGCAGATCGCGGAAAATATTGTGGATCTGATCGATCCGGAAAGGGCCGAGGACACTGCAATCGTCATGGACTCCGGAGGGGAGATTGCGGACGCCGTGCGCGCCGCAATGTACCGGCGGAACATTCCTTTCAAAAACACCATGACGGTCAGGGACCTTTCCCAAGTCAGGGATTTCCTCAGATTTCTGGGATTCGGAATGCAGTACCGCACCGTGAGGGTAAGACACGTGAGAGAGCTGTTCTCCGCTTACGGCGGAAACATTCCCGCAAAATACGACAACGTCTTGCTGTCAAGGCTTCCCGACATGAGAGGCAGAGCATTGGAACTTGCGGACTGCATGAAAAACATACACCGGTTGACTTTCGGAGGTATTTCCGAACTTGTCGTCAACCAACGTCACAAACCCCAGATAAAAATATTGTTGGACGAACTGAAATACACCGATCTTGAAGTGACTCCCAAACTTGTTACCGAAATGACCTATGCCGTAAACAACGTGACGGATCTGCGCCACAACGAACAGATACCCGATGATGAGAAAAAGGGGGTTTTGCTGGCTGACTGCAGGGAATCGGTGTTCGTTGACCGTTCTTTCGTTATGTTCCTCGGAATGAGCGACGGTTGGAGCGAACAGGTTTCCGGCAAAGCTTACATCGACAGGAAAGCCGAAGCGGAAAAGAACGCCATGAGGTTCAGGGTTTTATTGCAACAGGGAACTTCGAGAATATATGCCGTGAATTCCACCAAAGACGGGAAAGTTGCGAAACCGACGCTTCTCTTCGACGGAATCAACGAACTGGAAAGAATCAACGCGGCAGTCACTTCTTTCAGGGACGTTGCTGAAATAAAGAAAGGTTCCTGGTACCGGGAAGAGCCCGAAATCGCACCGTTCAAAGAAAGCATGAATTTGGATTCGGTATCTTCCGAAGAATGGAAGTTTTCCAAGTCATCTTACAACAGTTTCGTTGATTGTCCCAGAGCATTCTTTTACGGAAATCTCATCAGTACTCCGGACAACGAACACACCGGCTTCGGCAACCTGTTGCACGAATTCGCCGAACTTTACATTTGCTATCCGGAAACCGTCAGGGAAAAGGGATTGGAATACTATGCGGACCGAATAGGCAGAGATTATGCCGGATTGTCCTGCCCCATGATGGAAAGGGTGGATATGGACCGTATCAGGATAGGACTTGAGAATCTCACGACCTTCATTGACGGAAGAATCCCCGACAACGTTCCTCTGGATGTGAAAACATCCTCAAGAAAATATCCCAACGGACTGATTATAGAAGAAGGATTCGAAATGACCAGCAGCCTTACCGAAGTGGATCTGTCGTCATCGGCAAATCCGATTTTCGGAAAAATGGATTTGTTGCTTGGCGACCGCTCCATAGATTTCAAAACCGGCCGGTTCAACATCGGAAAGGATGTTGTGGGAGGATTCGATCTTGAACGGGCAACTTATTTGGAATTGCAGCCGTTGATATATCTGGCTCTGATAAAAGACCTGAACCTTTCCGACAAGGGAGTGTTTACCCTGTTCCACATATTCGGAATCGACGGTAAAGTAATGAACCCCGATTCTGTGGACGCGGGTGCAGTCAATATACGTCTGATGAACGTCACGAAGCAGGAAACCCTGTCGTTGAAGGAATCCCCACTGAAATATGATTTTGAAGGGGTCAAAACATATACTGAATTTTACGATAACTGGGAGCTGTTCGCGGGAGCGGTTTCCTCCTCAGAGCTTCCTCCCGAAGAATGGGTATCCAATCCCTCCCTCAGCGACAGAATACTGAATTCTTTCGGATTGAACGACAACAAAACGAATAGAGGACTGATTGAGAGAGGATTGAACAAACTCATGAAATTCTTCGTACCCGATTATTGGTCTTCCGGAAGTACGGTTTACGTACCGAAGGATTCCATGGAAAAATTCCTGCGTAAACTCAACGAAGATTATGACGAGGCAAACCGCATGATAGATTCACAGTTTCCCGCGAAACCGAGAAAGGATTGTAAAAACTGCAGTTTCGTCTCGGTGTGCACAAAGGAACCCGTCATTGTCGAAGAGGAGGGCGACTGAAATGAGCCGCGAGCCGAATCCGGGACAGAAAGCGATTTCAGAAAGTCTCGAAGGTTTTTATGTGGTGGATGCGGGGCCCGGAACCGGGAAAACGTTCACCATAGTCAACAGATACGTTAACATTCTCAACAAACCCGAGATTGAAGCCAGAGACATTCTTTTGCTGACTTTCACCAGAAACGCCGCCGCCGAGATGGAAGAAAGAATAAGGGAAATCCTGTCCGGCAAAAATACGGACAAGGATACGGGACTGGTTCAGGCAGGCACCTTCGATTCCTTCTGTTATTCCGTAGTGAGGGAATCCCCGGAAGAAATCAGCACCTTCCTCGGAATGGAGGAACGCCTTACAAGAGGAGCCGTTCTCATTGAAAACGAAACTCTCAACCGTGAATATTTCAGTGATTTCTTTGACGAATTCAATGAAAACCGGGGAAAAGATTACGGAGATGTTGCAGTCATTGCAAGCACCGTGCCTTCCGACATTTACACCCTAATCGGCAAACTCATGTCCAAGGGCATAGTGCCTCTCCGCAAAGGATGGTTCGGAGGAAATGACGGGAAAGATCTGCTGGGAGACGTCAATCATATCAGTTCTCTTTTGGAAGAGATGAACGGCGATATCAAAGAACGCAAAGATAAAATCGGAAGCATAGGTAAAAAAATCGATAAGGGGGATTTGTATGCGGACGAGTTGCCCGACACCTCCGGTGTTTCAGAACTGTCCTCCGAACTTCTGGATGCCGCCTCCCACGATGACAGAACCGAAATTCTGAATTTTGTTCACGACGTATATTACGAATTCATCCGCCGTTCCGTCGCGGACGACCGTCTGACATTCGGACTGACCTCCGTGTTTGCGTTCCTGATATTGTATGACAACAGGAACGTCAGGGAAAGAATGTCCTGCAAATACGTCATGATCGACGAATTCCAGGACACCAACGAGAATCAGATGATGATTTCCCTCATGTTGCTGAAGGAGCCGAATCTCTGCGTTGTCGGAGACTGGAAACAGGGAATTTACGGATTCAGATTCGCATCCGTTGACAATATAATAGACTTCGAAAAGAAAGCCGTGGAGATGTACCGGTACCTGAACGACGATGTTGACAGGATTCCTTTCAGAATCCCCGAACCCGTCAGAATGTCCCTGAACGTAAACTACAGGAGTTCCCGGGAAGTCATAGACGCATCCTTCAAAGTACTGGGTATACCCGGAACGGAAAAGGAGGAAGTGTATCTCAAACCCGACACCGTGGTGTATCTCGAAGAAGGAAACAAATCCATCGGCGACAACGCCCATGTAAGATACGTTCAGGTACCGTCCGAAGATCAGGCACCGGAAACGGTTTCCAGAATAGTGGACTATGTTTTCGGAGATTATCTCATTTCGGACGGCGGAGAACTCAGAAACCCCAAATACAGGGATATCGCCGTCATCTGCAAAAACGGGATGATGTGCAGGAAAGTTTACGAAGAAGCCACGTTGAGAGGAGTTCCCGCTTTCCTTCAGGGAGAGGTTGAAATAATGTCCACCCGCGAAGGGAAACTGCTGTTGGCCTGGTTGAAATATCTGAACAACAAAGAAGACCCCTGGGGATTGACGGGTATACTCTCGGACATGGATTACGGGATGGGGGAAATCAAACACATCCTGAAATCCAAAGAAATTCCCGAAGAACTTGTGGAAGCGGGGAAATATCTCGGAAAAAAGAAAAGAAGAATTACGGATTTGATTTCCTCCGTGTTTTCATATTACGGGCTGAACAACGACATCACTCAAGCCATAATATCCACTCTGTCTTCGGCGCACCGATCTTCGTTGCTTACGATATCCGATTTGATCAGAATCATCGAAACCGATATCGGAAAGGGGAACGCCTATGCCATAGACGCGGATTTGGATACGGATGCCGTAACAATACAGACCATGCACAAGTCCAAGGGACTGGAATATCCTATTGTCATCATACCCCAGCTGAACAGCGGAGTCATTCCCAACTTCAGGGGCGATACCGCTTTGATAACTTTCAATGAAACCGAAGGAATCAGATGCTTCAGAGAAATCATCGACGTGGACGGATTTGACAGGATCGGGAAATCCTGGAAATCCGAACTGGTCAGAAGTGTCGTGAAACGGGAATACGGAGAGGACCGCAGAACCCTCTTCGTGGCAATATCGCGGGCGAAACAGTATGTTACAATGATTTGCGGGGACCGGCCTTCCGCTTTTATCAAAGGACTTTCGGAAGGCGAATACTTGGGATCGATAGGATATCTGGAACCTTCCGTCAAAGCCACCGAAGGTATTTTTGCCGAACGCCCGGTTATCGCCGAGTTTGAAACCAGGAAGAGGGTACTGAGCGTCAGTGAGGTCATACCCTTCGAAGAAGGAAGTCCCGCCGAGGGTTCCGACGAAATGTCGGGAAAGGGTGCGGAATACGGAACGAGGATACATCACATCGCCGAAAGCATGACAAGAGGAATCGAACCCTCGGAACATGACGGGAAACTTCCCGAAATACCGAGAATCCGGGAAGTCCTGAAATCCGTGGAAGACGCGGATCTTGTGTATTCCGAAATACCCTGCATACTTCCTTTGGATAACATCGGCGTTACGCTGAAGGGAATAATGGATCTGTTGGCGCTTTATCCCGACAGAGCGGAAGTTCATGATTTTAAAACCGACGTGAACAAAAGGAATCTTGATGCGTACAAATTCCAGCTGAGCATCTACGCCCATGCGGTTTCTGGATTTTACGGTAAAAAAGTAAAATGTGTGTTGGATTTCGTTTCTTTGGACGGAGACGGAGGGAAAGAGACATTCGACCCTATTCCTATGGAAAGCATTGAAGAACTGGTACATAGGTTTTATAAGGGAAATGAATTGTAACCCCATGAATATTAACGGGCTTAACGCCGATGAGGTGGCCGAGCGCAAGACCCTAGGTCTCGTGAACACCGTCAAATCATCGGTGAGCCGCAGTTACAAGGATATTTTCGTTGAAAATTTCCTCAACTGGTTTTACTTAATATTCATGGTAGTCGGCATAATGTTGTACCTTGCCGGCGATTTTTACAGTGCACTGTCCGCCACCGGAATCATTGCCCTCAACATCATGGTCTCCACGGTACAGGAGATAAGGGCGAAACGAAGATTGGATAAAATCGCAATAACGCTTAGGCCGAAAGTAACCGTGATAAGAGACGGCGTCGAATCGGAAATCGACCAATCGGAAATCGTTATGGACGATGTTATCCGGATAGTCGCCGGTGACCAGGTCTTGGTCGACGGAAAAATACTGTATCTGCGTTCATTGGAAATGGACGAAGCCGCCCTTACCGGCGAATCCAGTTCCGTAAGGAAAGTGGAGGGAGAACTGGTTTACTCCGGCTCCCACTGCGTCACCGGCGAAGCATTGTTCAGAGTCACCGCCTTGGGCGGGGACACATACGCTTCGAATATGTTGCTCAGCGCAAGAAAATACAAAAGAAAGAGAACTCCGTTGCAGATGGAAACCTCCGCAGTCACAAAAATGTTGAATTCATTTGCCTCGGGTTTGGTTCTTCTGTACCTGGTATCCAAATTGATGTTGGGCACCTTTACCACATTCCTTCAGGAAGTGAAAGCGGCGGCCGTCATTCTGGACATCGTTCCGATGGCTCTGTTCCTGCTTGTCACCCTTACGTACATGATTGCCGCCATACGCATGGCGGACGCGGGGGTGCTTCTTCAGAGATCCAATTCCGTCGAATCCATGAGTCATGTGAATACGGTCTGTATGGACAAAACCGGCACCATAACCAGCAACCGCCTTGTTTTCGAGGATGCCACATACCTCATGGAAGAGGAGGAAAGCAAGAAACTCATACGGTTGTTCATGGGGGCGACCGGAAGCCGAAACCGTACAATCGAAGTTTTGGATTACAAATACGGTTCGGAAAAAAGCACTCTGATAGAAGAAATTCAGTTCTCTTCACAAAGAAAATACAGCGCGGTGAGGGTGGAGAAGGACAAAAAGGAAATCGCCCTTTATCTGGGCGCATGGAATGTTTTCAAAGATCACATCAACAATCCGAGTTATGTCAACAGAATCGTAAAATCCATGGCCGGCAGGGGATTGAGAACCGTGGTTTTGTGCAAAAATCTCGGAACCCACGGATTTGACGAAGATTACAAGATTACCGGCGAATTGGTTGTTGTCTGCGTCATTGCCATAGCCGACGAACTCCGTCCCGACTGCAGGGAAACCATGGACGTTTTCATGGAGAACAACATAGACATCAAAGTCATTTCCGGAGACGACCCGGATACTATCGACGCACTGTTCACCATGGCAGATATTCCCGGAGAAAGAAAAATAATATCCGGGGATGAGTTGGA
Source organism: uncultured Methanomassiliicoccales archaeon (assembly GCA_964588745.1). Taxonomy (GTDB): domain Archaea; phylum Thermoplasmatota; class Thermoplasmata; order Methanomassiliicoccales; family Methanomethylophilaceae; genus VadinCA11. The sequence goes on from CAZPQO010000004.1 coordinate 14,166, forward strand.
CAAACTCGACGAAGACAGAAAAACCGAAGTTATTCTGACATACAATATATTCGGAAGAATGAGACCGGATCACAAAGAAACCATTGTGGACACATTGAAACTCAACAACCGTTACGTCGCCATGGTGGGAGACGGCGTTAACGACGTGAAAGCCATCAAATCCGCACAGGTCGGAATATCTCTTGAAAGCGGATCCGGCGCGACGAGAGGCGCGGCGGACATGGTGTTGGTGGACGATAATTTCTCCGCCCTTCCGAAAGCTTTGATAGAAGGCAGAAGAACCGTCACCGGAATGCGGGATATTCTTAAAATTTACCTTACAAGAAACTTTGCGCTGGTTACTCTGATTATATTCACAATGCTGCTGTTGCACGATGTGACCCTTCAACCCATTCAGAATACCGCTTACGCCCTGATGACCGTGTCCCTGACGGCGTTCCTCATGACCGTTTGGGCGAAACCGGATATTAACAAAGACCGTATCCTTCCCGGCGTCATACGTTTCACGATACCCACCGCACTGACCATAGG
>CAZPQO010000005.1:0-14365 GCA_964588745.1 uncultured Methanomassiliicoccales archaeon
GATTGAGAGGTCGTATTCTGTTCAGTGACGCGGAAAGGATCATGAACGTGTTCGTTTCCGACAGCAATGCAATAACAATCAGATTGGAATCGATGCTCAGGGGGGCCTTTGATGACAAAAGCGTACCTTACAATTTCAAAGGATCTGACGGTTTCCATTACGCGTCTTATCTGTTGGCGTTCGTGCAACAGGTATTCGAATACGAACACGACCCGGTATTGTACGGGACGGAAGAATATTGGGCCTTTCCCGCCGAAACGATAATGCGCGGTCAGGGAGACTGCGAAGACACTTCGTTCCTGTGCGCGGCGTTGTTCAAGGCCGCTGGATTTGACACTGTTATAGGATTGGTTCCGGGTCACGCGATGGCCGGAATAAATCTGCCGGGAGAAACTATAGAGGACAGAACCAATTCCTACATTGAAGTCACACCCATCAACTATCTCATTTACGAAGACATCGACGGAAAAAGATTCTATGCCTGCGAAACCACATATCCGACACAGTTTCCCATTGGGTACACGAACATAATCCACACCGAAGAATTGGATAACGGCGAAATTCAGAAAAGTGAACTCTGGGAATGGCTTCCGGGACAGGAATACGCATCTGCGACAAAGACATACGGATTCTACGAAGTGGCCGACTTTTAAGGAGAGGTATCGGGAACCCATCCCTGACCGTGAGATTCCAAATCGGAAAATGTTATTTCCTCGCCGATATCGACGGTCATTCTGTCCCTTCCTGCCACAGTTCTGATTCCGGTTGCTTTCTCCGCAATTATGGCCTGTTTTTCGGGACCGTAACGTATCATCACAATTCCCAAGTGTATGAAAATAACCACTTCCGGTTTGACGATATTGATGAAATCTACGGAATCTTCGGTGCACATATGGCCTTTGATTCTCATATCCTCGGGAACGGTTATGGGCAACATCAACACCCTCGAACCCACGTACTGTTCGGCTATTTCTTCGGTGAAATCGGTATCGCTGACGTAAGATACGATCCCCCCGTCAGTATGGAATTTCAGTCCCACGTTGGTGGGGTCCCCGTGACTCGATTTACAAATTTCGGTTTCCATGCCGCCTATTTCTATTATGTCGCCCGGCCTTATGACGTTGCATTTTTCGGCTATGTTCTGATGGTATCGGGATATGCAGGGCCCCAATCCGTCCTGACCTTTGATTGCGGTGACGCTGCCGTAAATATGGCCTCTTTTGCGCCAGCCTCCAAAGGAACATCCCTCTATCACGGATTCGGCATCCGCGTAATGGTCCGGGTGAGCGTGGGTGACCACGACGGATCCCGTTTGGGTGAGGTCGTACCGTATGTTCTGCATCTGGGTCAAAGCGCCGGGGCCGGGATCCACATGAACGATTTCACCGTTGTTCATCAAAAGAAATCCGCCGGTGCTGCGGGTCTGATACATTGTCGTATGCCGACCGCCGCCGGTCCCGAGAAAAACAATGCGTGTCGACATGAGTACTGCAATACATTGTAGGTATATGCGTTTTTTGAAATAAGGAAATGTTATACGCAGATAAAATATTACGACAGGCATGATAACCGTATTCCGCGGCGGGTGGATCGTGACGCAAAATCCCACCAGAGAAATTTTGAAAGGCGATGTTGCCGTCGATGATGAAAGAATAATCTATGTGGGGTCGGACTACAGAGATTCCGCGGACAGGGAGATAGACGCTTCCGGGGATATCGTGATGCCCGGAATGATTAACACCCATACTCATGTGGCAATGTCCGTCATGAAAGGTTCGTTGGATGATTTACTGTTTCCCGATTTTCTGGAAGCGAGTTTCAAAGTTGATGCTGACAGGACCGATTACGATTTGGAGATAGGAACGAAACTCGGATGCATGGAAATGATTCGCGGAGGCACCACGACTTTCATGGACCTCTATTATTCCGAAGATGTAATCGCGAAAGCAACCCAGGAAGCGGGAATCCGCGGGGTTCTGTGCTGGTGCGTTCTCGATGAAGACAAAACCACCCAAACCGGCAACCCGTTGAAAAACTGTATCAGATTCCACGAAACGCACAAAGATAAAAGAAAAATCATCCCCGGCGTGGGATTGCAGGGCGTATACGTATGCGACGAAGAAACTTGCGTAGGGGCCAAGGAATATTCCGACAAAGAAAATCTTCCCATGAATTTCCATCTTTCTGAAACCAGAGGGGAAGTGAATCAGCACCGCAGATCCACCGGCAAAAGACCGGGTGAATGGATGGCGGATTTGGACATTTTCGGACCCCGCGGCGTGGCCGCCCATTCCGCATACCTTACCCTGAACGAAGTCAGACTTATGGGCGATGCGGGAATGTCAATCTCAACCTGTCCCGTTTCAAACATGAAACTGGCCACCGGCGGTATTGCGCCCGTACCCGAGTTCATGTCCGCCGGGGTAAACGTTTCTGTCGGAACCGACGGAAACACCACCAATAATTCTTTGGACATGTTCTCGGAAATGAAAATTCTGGGCCTTCTTCAGAAAGCCGGCAGATGGGACGCAACCGTGGCAAAGGCTCAGGAACTCATCGATTTCGCAACCATCAACGGAGCAAAAGCCATCGGTATGGAGAACGAAACGGGCTCGATCGAAGTCGGAAAATATGCGGATATCATAGTTCTTGACGGAAAGGCCCCCAATCTCAGACCTCTTCTTCCCGAGAATATTATCGGCAATATCGCTTATTCCTCATCGAGCCTGAACGTAAAGCATACCATGTGTCAGGGCGATATGGTAATGGAAGGCCGTGAGATACTCACAATGGATGTCGATGAGGTACTTTCGGAGTCCGAGGATGTTTGGAGACAGTTGTGTTTGAGATGAAAGACCGTATACGGTTCGAAAAGCCCGATATTGAAAAATTGAGGTCGGAAGGCCTCACCTGCGTGGATATGCATTTCCACACCTATTATTCGGACAGCTACACCCGACCGGAGGATGCCGTAAAACTCTCCAAAAAACTGGGTATCGGCGTTGCCATAACCGATCACAATCAGGTTCACGGTGTCATCGACGCAATGGAATCCGGCACCGATGTGCCGATAGTGCCGGGAATCGAGATCAGTGCATCCGACGGACCGCACATATTGGCTTATTTTTATGACCGGAACGATTTGGAATCCTTTTGGGAGAACAACATAAAGGACAACATCAGGTGGTGCCAGTGGATTGCGCTGAAAAATCTGACAACCCCGAAGATACTGGATCTTTTGGAAAAAGAGAACTGTGTGGTATCCGCGGCGCATCCGACGGGATACCTGGGCTCCAACAAAGGTCTGGAAGTGTGCATTCGGAAAAACTATATCCACGAAAGCGAAGCAAGCAGATTCGATGCCCTCGAAGTAATCAGCGGAGGCCTGTTCAGAGACGGCAATGTCAGAGCGTCCGAAATTGCCGAGAAACACAATTTCGGAATAACCGGAGGAACCGACGGACATATTCTTACCGAACTCGGCGATGTCGTAACGGTTTCGGAGGCGGATGATTTGGATGCGTTCCTTGACAATATACTTAAAAAACGCAACAAAGTCATCGGCAAAGAAAAAAATCTGTTCACAAAGACCCTCATGGGATTGACATCTCTGACCGAGTTCTGCAGACACACCCCGTCGGTGGGATTCGTACAGTTGGATCAAACAATCATGAATGTCAAACGAAAGATCAATCCGCCGGTCAAAGAAGATTCAGAGCTGACTGGCAGTAAGTCTGGAGACGGAAATTTTCATTGATTCCCATCTTTTTTTGTTATCGTACGCCTCGAGACTGTATTCCGTACAGTGTTCCAAATCTTTGAGGAACACATCCATGAGTTCTTTCCCCACTTCATAGGAATAAATCATGGCGTTGGTCTCGAAATTCAATTTCATGCTTCTTTCGTCCAGATTCGCGGAGCCGACGGAACAGTAATACGAATCAGCAACTATTGTTTTCGCATGGACGAAACCGTTGTTGTAATGGTACACTCTGACGCCGGACTCCATCAATTTGCTGGCATAGTACAGGTTGGCCCAATAGACGAAAGGATGATCGGGTTTGTCTGGAATCATGATCCGAACGTCTACGCCCGCCACCGAAGCAAGTTTCAGAGCCGCCAATGAAGCTTCGTCGGGGACAAGGTAAGGGGTCTGTATGTACAACGTTTTCCTGAATCGGGTGAACAGCATCATATACTGGGAGTGAACCGGGCTCTGTTCCGTAACGTCGGGCCCGCCGGATATGATCTGAACGATTTTGTCTCCATACCCGCGGGCGGCTCTGTAGAACCGTTCTTCCGTGGTCAGATCCTGTTTGGTGGCGTATCTCCAATCGGTCAGGAATCTTACCTGAAGCCCCTCCACGGCGCTTCCGATGATTCTGACACTGGCGTCCCTCCAATGGCCGAAAGGACCCATTCCTCGGTATTCCGTCCCTATGTTGTGACCGCCGGTCCATCCTATTTTGCCGTCGACTATCATGATTTTGCGGTGATTTCTGTTGTTTTTGCGAGGGGACAGCAAACATGTGGCACGGCTGTGGAACAGTGTGAAGTAACCTCCGGCGTCAACGAATTCGTTAACGGCTTTTTTGGGGCCTTTGCCGAAACCGAAGGCATCGCACATGAATCTGACCTCCACGCCTTCCTTCACCTTCTGTGTCATCAGGTTCACTATGGCTTCTCCGATTTCATCATCCCTTATGATGTAGAATTCGAAGTTGATCGTCTCTTCGGCATTTCTTATGTCTTCGAACAGGGCTTCGAAATATTTGCTGCCGTCCGTGAAAACATTGATTTCGTTGTCATCGGTGTAGCTGTGGCACAGATTCCGCATGGTATTGGCAAATTCCCCGCTTCCCGGTTTTTCCTTTTCCAGTTCTCCGATGCTTTTTCTGAGGGTAATCTCCTGTTTTTTCAATATTTCTCTGAGTCTCAAATCGTCCTGAGCTTTTGTTCTGAATGCAAATTTGGAATAGAATGTCTGACCGAAAAACAGGTACAGCAGGAAACCCAAGGGAGGGAACACCAACATCACCAACAGCCAAAGCAATGTGCTCTGAGGGTTCGAACGCTCCCAGAATACCATTATGAATACCAGTAGGAGATTTATCGGTATCATAAACAGTATAATGTCCCCTGTGAATGTTCCCGTGATAAAATCTCCGGGTATGTTCAAAGGGAACATCCTTCACCTCTGATGATCCGGGCAGGATTTCCCGCAACGGTGACTCCGGGCGGCACGTCTTTTGTCACGACGGAACCTGCACCGACAACGGAACCTTTTCCGATTGTTACTCCCGGCAGAATAATACATCCGGCACCTATCCACACATCGTCTTCCACGGTTACGGGTTCGGATACCGTACCGAGTCTGCGCCGGTCTTCCGGATTCCTTGAATGGTTGGGTGTGACTATTGTCACGTTGGGGCCTATCATCACATAATCGCCGATGGAGATTCTGTTGGAATCCAAAAAGAAACAATTGCAGTTGATCATGACGTTTTTGCCCAACTCTATGTTGAAACCGATGTCGCATCGGAACGGAGGGTTTACGACGGTCATATCGTCCACCTCTTTCAACAATATCCTTTCAAGGATATTTCTCAGCTCTTCAGCGGTTCTTATTTTCGGCTCGTTGTATTCGATACATAAATTCTTTGCGCGTTCCAACGCTTCGGCGAATTCTTTATGACCCGGTTCGTCGTTGTGCACCTCAGCTCCGGCATACACTCTTTCGAAGAAAGTATTCAGTCTGAGATTCTCGCGTTTCATGCAATCGTTACCGTCAAAGTAATTCTTCTATTATTATATCCTTTTAGTATGTTCATCAATGATAACGATTTTAAGGAATCCGCAGATATCCCATAGGACGGTGATCTTATCAGCGAACCTATAGAATTACATAATCTTATCAAAAAATACGGTTCGTTCTATGCGGTGAACGATCTTACTCTGAAAATAAAAAGAGGAAGTTTCACAGGGCTTCTGGGACCTAACGGAGCCGGAAAAAGCACCACGCTGAAAATGCTCACGCATCTGATCAAAGTCACTTCCGGGGAAGCTTACATAAACGGGATAGACGTGACCAAAGACCCCAAAGCGGCACTGACGGGTGTGGGCACGGTTGTCGAAACCCCCGAATTCTATTCATATCTGACTCCTGTGGAAACTTTCAAACTGGTCGGACAGGTCATCGGAATGACTCCTGAATCCATCGCATCCGAAACTTCGTCAATCCTGGAAACCGTCAAGATGACCGAGTGGCAGGATAAGAAAATAGGGACATTCTCCAAAGGCATGAGGCAAAGAATTGCTTTGGGTCAGGCATTTTTGGGAGATCCGAACGTTATAATTCTCGACGAACCCACCTCAGGGTTGGATCCCAGAGGGATGGCCGAAATCAGACAGGTTCTGAAAGACATACGCGTGGGAAGAGACGTCACCGTAGTCATGAGTTCCCACATGCTTCACGAAGTAAGCGATCTTTGTGACAGAGTCGCGATTCTAGATCACGGGAAACTTGTTTTTGAGGATACAACGGATGCGGTGTCTTCCGCAACGGGCGCCAGGCAAATCATAGTCAAAACAAACAGAAAAGTTTCCGAGGCGGAGATTTCCAAAATTTCCGGACTGCCGGGAGTGTTGGAGGCAATCGCCAACGGAGCCGAAATCCATTTGAGTGTAGAGTCCGAATCTTTCAGAGATCCCGGATTCTTTGCCAAAGTCGGCGAATTGGACATAGGAGCATACGGGATGCAGGAAGGCGCTTCTCTTGAATCCACATACTTAAGTCTTGTAAAGGGGTCGAGATGATGTACGTCACTTTTGATGATTTCAGACAGATAGGCGTAGTCGCCAAAAACGAACTCAAAAAATTCATGAGGGGAAGAAAGATTCTGCTTTATGTCCTTTTAGTCGGTCTGATAGTTGCACTCAATCTCTATTTCCTTAACGTATCCGATGCGTTGATCGGCTTAATCCTTGATTTAGGAAACGATACACTTGTGCTGTATATGTACACCTACAGCATATCTCTCCTGATACTGATCGGAGCGGTTCTCTTCGCGTCTTACACAATAGTGTCCGAATATGAAGAAAGAACCTATTTGCTGCTGTTCACAAGACCCATAAAGAAAACATCGATTTTCGTGGGCAAGTTCCTGGCGTGTTATCTGATCACGATGGTTATGGTTCTGATATACTTCGGAATATCTTCCGTGCATTCACTGATATTCGCAGGTTCCGTGTCCTCCGCAATAGGGTATTCTCTGTTAATGGCTTTGATAGACGTATTCGCACTGTCCGGAGTGGCAATGCTGTTCAGCGCCATCGTCAAAAGAGGAAGCATATCCGCGCTGATGACATTCTTCGCGCTAACGATGGTGCCCGGCATAATCATGGGTCTTATGATGTTCAAGGACCCGTTGATCACTGGCGACACGGAATACCAATTGGAAAATTATTGGTACATAATCAGTGTTGCCGAATCCTCGATTTCAGCCATTGTGGCCACCGACATAAGTTTGATGCTGCCTTCGCTTTCCATGTTCCTGTGGGGTATGATTCCTCTGATTGCGGCATGGATGATTTTCCTGAAGAAGGAAATTTGATGGCTTAACCATGCACCCTTACATGCATTCGAATACGCGATACGTACGAGTATAAATCGTAAGGTTATTCAATGAAAACCAATATTGAGTATCTGTGGCCGATTCACACGGCCATTATTGGAGAACGCAGAGTTGTCTAAGATTCTTATAGCGACCGACGGCAGCAAGGTAAGCGAAGAGATGGTGGATTACGCCCTCGATTTCGCATCTGCTCTGGAATCCGAAGTCTTTATCGTTTATGTCAGCGACGAGCCTTTGAGAGAAAACACTTCCGAACACGATGTCGGCACAGTTGCAATACAATATGCCGTCAACGAAGCAAAAAAAAGGAACCTGAAAGTGGATTCCGAAATAGTTCACGGAGTTCCTGCCACCGATATTGTGAACAAGGCCAATGAAATAGGGGCCAAAGCAATAATCATGGGATCCGTCGGAAGAACCGGACTTTCGAGATTGTTGGTGGGCAGTGTTGCCGAGAAAGTAATCAAGCTTGCTTACGGACCTGTGATTATTGTCCGTAAACCCGAGCAACACGAAGGCGGTACGAAAATGGAAAGGATGCTTATCGCCACCGACGGCAGCGAAGCCAACAAATCTGCCATAAGAACGGGATTGCGTCTAGCTTCCCGTCTGCACATGAAAGTTTCCACCATCAGCGTGAACGACATCAGAGACGTTCCCAGCACCAATTCTTCCGAGACCTGGGCGTTGTTGAACGATATAAGCAAAGCGGCCGTGGCCGACGTCATACACCAAGGTCACAAGTTAGGCTTGAACGTGGACCCCATAATAGTGGACGGAGTCCCCCATAAGGAAATCACCGAGCGCACTTCGGATCATGACATAGTGGTCATAGGATCCCTCGGACGTTCCGGATTCTCTCAACTGAAAGTCGGAAGCGTTGCCGAGAAAGTTGTCCGTTTCTCCAATTGCCCCATTATGGTCGTGAGAGCGACGGATTCCTTTGTGCCGTTGGATCCGTTTTAAGATTACCGGCGTCGTCGATCCTCTGTTCTGGATTTAAACCAGCCCCGGGTATTGCCGGTCATCAGGTAAAGAAGAATTATCAACGGAATAATGACGCCATACATTTCCCCCGCGACAAGTGCAGACAATATTGTCATGATTGTCATTATGACCGAGAACCACCAACCCCACATCTTTCCTGAAAACAGTGCTGCGCCGACAATCGCAACTATCAAGCCGATTACGATGAAAATGGCGCCAATCATCATTGCGCCAAAATCCATCGCAGGCCCCAATTCTTCCAGGAGGCCCTCGGGAATGCCTATGGCAAGAATATACGCCCCCATCATTATCGCAATCACGCCTGCTAATATTTCCAAAAGTGCAACAAGGCTCAACAGAATCGGTCGTCGGTACATTCTTGAATCGTATCGTCCTTCGCCCATAGACTGCTAATCGTATTTGAGATATTAATCAATTCATTCATACGTTGATATAATTGCGAAGCAATCTCGGTTTTACGAAATGCATCTTTTTCTGCTTCTTTGCATCGCTCGATGCTTTTAACGTTGTTAGGATAATTATATATAGAAGTTTTGCTCAACCCCCATCAACGGAGTATGGGTGACCGCCCGGGAGCAGAGTCAAATCCCGGGGCAAAGATGACGCCTCCGTGTCTTTTCGGTCACCCTCTCCAATTATCATTTATGTTTTTGCAGATGATATCCGAATTGCGGTTCTATGTAAATTTATGAATGCGACAACACGGACTCATTGAAAATTACCGATTTCAATCACCCTGCATTTCGAAACCTAAGCAAAACGCATCTGTTTCCCATACTCGTCTGTTCTCGCAAAAAACTTCTTTATGAAAACCTTTTTATCGGTAATAAGTTATCGACATATGTCAGAAACTATGCAATTTCCTTTTACAGGTTTATGAGCCGCGGAAGGAAAATCAACGAAAGAGGAACAACCGATGTCACGTCCCAAAAAATGGAGAAACGTCTGTCGCCTGCCCGGCAACAGACACTACGGTCCTTTGGAAGATGCGCCCGAAACGCCGGAAGTCATCATCATGACCGTCGAGGAGTACGAAACTATACGCCTCATAGATCACATGGACATGATTCAGGAAGAATGTGCCGAACGCATGGAAGTCGCAAGAACCACCGTGCAAAGCATATATAGCAAGGCCAGAAAAAAGATTGCAAAATCTTTGGTAACCGGCCTCCCGTTGGTCATAGAAGGCGGCAGATACAAGGTGTGCGAACACAGCGAGGACTGTCACAGACGCAAAACCTGTAAACGTGAATGCAGGAACAAGAAGAAAAACAATTCAGAAACAGGAGAGGAAGAATTATGAAAATTGCAATACCCGTCATCGACGATTCAAAAAACCCCGAAATAGCTCAGCAACTCGGAAGAGCACCGTTTTATATGGTGTACGATACCGAGTCGAAAACATCAAACTCGGTAGCCAACCCCGCTCAGGACAGCCCGTCCGGAGCCGGCGTCAAGGCCGCGCAGACAATTGTTGACACAGGAGCAACGGTTTTGTTGACAATCAGATGCGGAGACAAAGCATACGAGGTTCTCAACGGCGCCGGCGTCAAGGTCATGGAAGCCTTTGTCGGATCTGCGACGGACAACATAAACGCATACATTGACGGAAAAATGTCCGAATTGGAGACAATTCACTCCGGACATCACGGAAAGGGAGCGAACTGAAATGAACATCGCGGTGCTCAGCGGCAAGGGCGGCACCGGCAAGACGATGGTGTCGGTGAACCTTGCATCGGTGGCCGAACCTTCCGTCTACGTCGACTGCGACGTGGAGGAACCGAACGGTCATCTTTATTTCAAGCCCGATAACGTAGAACGGGAGTCCGTTGACGTTCTTGTTCCGCGCTCAGACCCCGAAAAATGTGACGGATGTATGGAATGCGTGAAATTCTGTAAATTCAACGCGTTAGCATACACTCTGGACCGTCTTACGGTGTTTCAGGAAATGTGTCATTCCTGCGGCGGGTGCAAAGTCATCTGCCCTCAGGAAGCCATAACGGAATATCCGCGGACCGTAGGGTACGTGGAATCAGGCAAATCCGGCAATGTGGAAATACACACGGGAATCATGAATATAGGTGAAGTGGCCGGAATTCCGATAATCGACAGGTTGTTGGAAAAGATCCCCGAATCCCGAAACGTGTTCATCGATTGTCCTCCGGGCAGTTCATGCTCAGTGATGGAAAGCATAAAGAATGCGGATTTCTGCGTACTTGTTTCGGAACCCACAATATTCGGAGCGCACAACCTGAATATGGTTACAGAATTGGTGACTGTATTCGGAAAACCCTTCGGAGTCATACTGAACAAGGACATAGAGGGCGAAAGAAATCCTTCCGAAGAATACTGTCGTGAAAACAATATCAAAATTATAGGCAGAATCCCCTTTGACAAAGAATTGGGCCTGTTGAGTTCGGAAGCCGTAATCGCAGCCAAAGAAAATCCTGAATTCAAAAATCTGTTCACTGAAATATTCAACAATATCACGGAGGCGGTCCGATGAAGCAACTGCTGATTCTGAGCGGAAAAGGAGGTACGGGAAAAACAACCGTTGCCGGCGCGATGATCCGTTTGGCGCAGGTTATGGCCTGTGCGGACTGTGACGTTGACGCACCCAACCTGCATCTTATATTGAATCATGAAGGCGAAGGAAAGAGGAGCGATTACTTCGGGCTTCCAAAAGCATTCATTGATCAGGATGTCTGTACAATGTGCGGGGTCTGTTCTGAGATGTGCAGATTCAACGCTGTGGATGTGGGTGAAAAAACAGTCATCAATCATTTCGCCTGTGAAGGTTGCAGTCTGTGCGAAGCAACCTGTCCTGAAAACGCAATAAAAATGCAATCGGCCGTGGCAGGAGATCTCAGACTTTTTGAGGACGAGAAGAAGGGCGTGTTCTCCACCGCCCAGCTCAGAATGGGCAACGGGACATCCGGATTATTGGTGACACAGGTTAAGAATCAATTGAAGAAAGCAGCAAAAAACATAGGATTCGCAATAATAGATGGCTCGCCGGGAATAGGGTGCCCGGTTATAGCCTCCCTGTCCGGAGTGGATATGGTGCTTGTTGTAACCGAGCCGTCCATGTCGGGATTCAGTGACATGGAGAGGATTCTCGATACGGCGAAAGGACTCAGGGCGGAGACCGCGGTATGCGTAAACAAAGCAGATCTTAATCCTAAAATAACGGAGAAAATAAAGGCACGCTGTGCGGAAAGAAACGTACCTTACGTGGGCGAAATACCCTATGATCCTCTTGCCGTCAAAGCTGTCAACGACGGTTTGACAGTCGCGGATGTGGAATGTCCCGCGGGCGATGCGGTTCAGGAAATATTCAACAACGTCATGGAGGAGTTCAACGGGAGGCATGAAAGATGAAAGTGCATGTGCTCGTGGACAACACATCGATCCCGGAAGGTCCTGAAGGAGAACACGGACTCAGTCTCTTCATAGAATCCGGAGAGTCAAAAATTCTGTTCGATACGGGTCAGGGCGACAGATTTGTCCGGAACGCGAGAGAGGCGGGTATCAACCTTTCCGAAGTTCAAGCTGCGGTCGTATCTCACGGTCATTACGATCACGGGGGCGGAATAGTACATTTCCTTAACGTAAACAAAACCGCTCCGATTTACGTGCATAAAGATGCCTTCAGACCACATCTGGCATTAAGGGACGGAAAATGCACGGACATAGGGTTAAATCCGGATTTGAAAAACAACAATCGGATAATCCTAACCGACGGTACAATCGAAATAGCCGAAGGATTCACTCTGTTCGGCAATGTGGGAAGCAGATATTCTTTGCCGTCCGGCAACAAGAATCTGCTTACCGGCACGGAAGACGATTGTCTTCCGGACGATTTCACACATGAGCAGAATCTGATAATCGAGGAAGACGGCAAAGCCGTTCTGATTACCGGATGCTCTCATCGCGGAATCGCAAATATAGTCGCAAGGGCCGAGGAAATCCTCGGAAGATTCCCGGACACGGTCATAGGGGGATTCCATCTCCGCATTGTGTCGGGGGACGCCGGGAACGAATCGGATATACGCGAGACTTCCGAGGTCCTTTTGCAGACAGGTGCACAGTTCTATACGGGACACTGTACCGATGAAAATGCTTACAAAAAAATGAAAGAAGTGTTGAATGAAAAACTTGGAAAAATGGGAACCGGAAATGTATTCGAATTGTAATTACAGAACCGGAAGAGATTAAACATATTATCGAAACAAAGGAGAATAAACAATGAGAATAATCGTAGCAAGCGATGGAGAACAGGTGACCCAGCATTTCGGTCACTGCAAATATTTCAGGGCGTATGACGCAGAGAACGGCACTATTGTGGATTCACGGGTTATTGAGAATCCGGGACACCGTCCCGGGTTCCTTCCGGTATTCCTCAAGGAACAAGGGGCGAACGTCATCATATCGGGAGGCATGGGAGCCGCCGCCATAGAACTGTTCAATCAAAACGGAATCGAAGTAATAGTCGGGGCCTCCGGAGAAGCCAAAGCCGCCGCGGAAGATTTCCTGAAGGGAATTTTGGAATCGACCGGTGAAGTCTGTCATGAGCATATGCACCATGACGATTGCGGCGGTCATTGAACAAGGATAAAACCATAATAAATGCACAATGCGACCGATAGGATTCGATTATTTCCGTCTCTCGCATTGTGCATTATAAAATATTTTTAAAAATGTTTATGGAAAGTATTTTTCAGCCCGAAACGAATATCGCGGGAAGAATTTGCGAGGAATCGTAATCGGATATTTATCGGGAATTGCCACTCATTCAGTTCCTTCTCTCCCTGGATGATACATGCTTACCCGCAATGTACCCGAACGTCATTGCGGGACCGATGGTACTGCCTCCGCCCCAATATGCGTCCGCGGTGGGCGATGCGATGCAATTGCCCGCACCGTAGAGACCGTCAATCGGTTTTCCTGCCCAATCCAAAACTCTGGCTCTTCCGTCTATAACCGGGCCGCCATTGGTGTCCAATGTGCCGGATCCCAGTATAACGGCATAATACGGAGGTTCGCTCAGAGGGTGCATTGTGATATTCTTACTGTTTTTGTCAGGCCATTCCACCCCTGTAGGAGGCATCATAGACCACTCTTTGTCATAATCGAAATCGCCTCTTCCGAATTCGGGATCCTTGCCCTCTTCGGCGTATCTGTTGAAATTCCTCACTGTTTCTTTGAAGTTCTTTTTGAATGAAGAATCTAAAGAGAAATTTCCCGTGCGGTCTGCAATTTTCTTCAGATGTTCGGCAATCTTGTCCGCCAAACAGTCGAGACTGTCTGCAATTATCACATAATCCGGAATGGGATTGCCTTTGACAGGGAACGGCGAGTGGCCCTGCCACATGGTAGCCGTGCGCTCATCCGCTATCATAAACGTCAGCATGTTTCGGTATTCCGCTTTTTCCGCATCCCAATCGAAATGTCTTTTTCCTCTGTCATTGTAATTTCTTTTCTCATTGACGTAGCGCTTTCCGTACTTGTCGACGAGAATCGAACTGTCGCCCGGAATGAAGAACACGGTTGTAAGGTCACCCGAATCTTTCAGATACAGTTCCGCGATGCTATCGGCTCTGAATGCGCTCTTGGTGTTCCCGATCTTGGCACCCGCTCTGCCTGCTATGGAAATGAAATCCCCGGTATTGGTAGGAACGGCACATCCTCCGTATATGGGACCCGGTTGGAATTCCTGCATG
>CAZPQO010000006.1:0-14300 GCA_964588745.1 uncultured Methanomassiliicoccales archaeon
GAGGAGGTATCAAGGGAAATTACGGAAAGGTTTCCGTCGTCCGTCTTCCCGTGAAAGAAACTGACGAGCTTCCGGAGGAATGCAGACTCGTCGTCGTCCCCAATGCTTTCGAACTCAGAAAGAATCCCCGGGGGCTGTTGGACACAGTTATCAAAATCCGTGAACTGGCAGGGTTCAACCGTTTGGTTTACATGTCGGGCATAGCCGACCCCTCCACAATTTCCATTCTTACCTACATGGGCGTTGACCTGTTCGACGATATGTTGCCCATTGCGGCGGGACTGGTCGGCGTCAAAATGCTTCCCGAATGCGAAATCAACATGGCCGAGGATTTTTCCCGCGAGAATTCCAAAGAACTGGAAAAGGAAATTGAAAATGTGATTCTTTTCACTGCCGCGGGAAGGCTGAGGGAACTTGTCGATCAGAGAGCGTCTTCCTCGCCTAATTCCGTAGCTATGCTGCGTCATTTGGACGATGGAGGTTACGGATACCAGGAAGAAGCCTGCGGGGTCGTCGGAAAGCCTTTTTGTTGCAACACAGTCCAGTCGCTCAGACGTCCCGACACGGAAAGATACCGCAGAACTTTCGCTGAAAGATACGTCAAACCCGAACACAAAAGAGTGTTGTTGCTGTTGCCTTGCTCGGCCAGAAAACCATATCATACTTCCAGATCCCACAAGGCGTTCTCATCTGCGATACACACGGCCGGCCATGATGTGCTGGTGCACGAAGTAATACTCACGTCCCCGTTGGGTTTGGTTCCGAGGGAATTGGATGTGTTCTACCCTGCGAACTCTTATGACATACCCGTGACCGGGGAATGGAACTGTCAGGAGAAGGAGATGATCCGAAGTATGCTGTCTTCTCTCATCGGACAGGGTTACGACGAAGTCGTCTGCCATTTTCCCGATTATGAATTGGTCGAAGATCTGGCGGACATGAAATTCACTGTCAGGGACGGAAGTCCCACATCTTACGATTCTCTCGGGTTCCTTGACGACACTCTGAGAAAAGTTACCGAGGATATGGAATTTCCAGGCCATATGATCGAACGGAAGGAAGTCATGCGTTCCATTCTCCGATTCCAGTTCGGTTCCGAAGTCGCTGACGCGATTCTCGATGAAAACACCTATGTCACGGGCAGATACCCTTATTGGAAAATCATCCGCGAAGGTTCCGAAAAGATTCAGCTGGGAATGCTCACTCCCGAAAGGGGAATGATTTCCCTGACAATCGAAGGGGCGGAAATACTCGCAGAGATGAACTCCTCGACCGTGGAAATGACGGATTTCGATCTGAAAGGCAATCTGTTCGCCGTCGGAGTGGTTGACGCAGATCCTTCTTTGCGCATAGGCGACGAAGCCGTCATACTTAGAAACTGCAAAGTGGCAGGGGTCGGCGTTGCGGAAATGTGCGGCAGAGAGATGGTTCAGATCGGTCGCGGCATGGCGGTCCGTACCCGTCACAAAACCAAATAATCCGTATTCGGCCGATTCGGAGACCTCCCCTGATTCGGTTAATATACTCCGGCGATGTTGTTAGAATTAAGGGAACATAAGCGCATCCCCATGCTGATTGTTCTCTCATTGAGACAGGGCAAGCATCCCACTATCCATCCAAATTTTCCCTGTCTCTTTTTTCTTTTTCCTTCACTGAGTTTCTTCGGAATGGAATTCTTTCAACAGGGATATGGCGTCACCGTCGCCGTCTTCCGCCGCGGCTCTGAGATACTTCAAGGCTTTTTCAAAATCCTTCTCGACGCAGCCGCCGTCCCGGTATATGTAATAAAGATCGACCTTTGCTTTGTTCCATCCTCTTTCGGCGGCATCGGTAATCAGATCTACGGCGGTTTCGATGCACTGATGGGTTCCGCGTCCGTCTTTGTACATCATCCCCATTCGGTGGGTTCCTGCGGCCAACCCTCCGTCGGCGGCGATTTTGAAAAGTACGAAAGCCGCATTGTAATCGGAAACCCGGTAGTTTTCTTTGTTTACGTAGCCGCGTTCAAGCATGTCGCCCAAAGTAAGCGCGGCACCGGCAGAACCCTGTTCGGCGCCGAGTTTGAGAAATTCAACGGCCTTTCCGACATCCTTCTCGGTGCCTATGCCGTTCAGGTAACAGGATCCGACTTCGAAAGAAGAATCGGGATCTCCCGCTTTGGCTGATCTTTTGAGTTTCCACAGGCTTACTTTGCGGCCGAACATGAATATCAATAAGGTGAAACAGATAAATCAATTACCGTCCGGTTCGGACGGAGAGTATCTGTTATTGATTCTGGAAAGCCAAATGCTGATAAGGAAACCCGCGACCAATGCGCCCGCGCCCAAAAGTCCTTCCGCAAACCCTCCGGCCATACTTACCGCTTTATAGCCGACTATCAGAGCGGAGCCCACGGTCAAACCCAATATCGCAAAGAACGTCGATTTGTAATAATTGGACAAAGCCCAGGAAATGACTTTGGCGAAGCCTATGCCGCCGATAATAAGGCCGACACCGAACAGGATTATGATGAACAGGTCAAAATCGGTTATTGCCGCCAGAATGGGATAGTAAATACCCATGACCAGCAACAACGAACTTCCGCTTATGCCCGGAGTTATCACCGCCGCGGCGATAACGATTCCCGTGAAAATCAGCACAACGCAAGAAACAATGTCACGGGACTCTCCCATATGCATGCTCAGACCTCCGAAGTCCTCCATAGACAGAAGCATCAGTGTCAAAAACACACCGACGACGAAAGCGAGATAATTCGGAAAGGTTGTCTTTTTCCGTTCGATCTTCGTCATTTTGTAAACGTCCGGAAATTGTCCGATGATCAGACCGGTGAACAGAAACATGGCAATGACTTCGAAATTGGATATGAACCATTTGGTGCCGAAGGCGGTAAGCAGGACACCGACCAACAACCCTGTTCCGATGGCGAGTAAAAATCTGAAATCCGTCTTTATTTTATTGAATATGTCCGCAATGTCGCGAATGAGTCTTTCATAAACTCCGAACACGACTGCGGCGACTCCGCCGCTGGTACCCGGAAGAATGCTCAGTGTGCCTATGAACGCTCCAACAAGAAAATTTCGCATATCGGAAGATTTGCTCATTGAAACATGTCCATCAAGTCCGCATATTTAATTTAGGGTGTCACGGACCTCATTCGCCTATCAGTTTGTCTTCACCCTCTCTTACGAATCTCACGCAGTTCGCTTTTGTTTCTTCGGCTCTGGATTTGGATATCATTCCCAGTTCCAACCAGGCGGCGCTCATGATTCCCGCAGGAGTCAAACAGGTTATGGATGCGACGGAACAGTTCCCCTTGTCGTAGACTTTGCTGTTCATCCAGTCCGTCACGTCATCCAAGGTCAGGGTGTCGCCGAGCCTTTCCGCATATTCCTTTATGTTTTCACAGTCGGTTGCAATGTGCAGACTCAGATTTCCGTCTTCTTTGGTTTTGACGGTAATCTTATGGGTTTTATTGCACAGGGCCATATCGACGATCACTGTACTCATAGTCCGGAAAAAGCATTTGCAACTACTAATAGAGTAGTGAAACAAAGCAAAGATTATGTTGGTGCAGTCGCCGGGATTCGAACCCGGGCGACGAGCTTGGAAGGCTCGAATCCTAACCAACTAGATTACGACTGCACAATTTCCCTAAATTTACACAGATATATAATCATAATGCAGGTTCGGAGAATTCCGAACCCACGGCCATCCGCGATGTTATCCTCCCTCTCGGAAAAACTCCTTAGTTTTATCTACTGCGTAACTGATGTGACTCTGATGAGTTTAGGGCCGATATTTCAAAGTTCTTCCGATTTGGCCACCTGGAGGAAACTTACGGGCACGGGGACGGGCAGATTCTCCCTGAGTAAAAAATCCGTATCTCCGGAAAGCATAGCCGATGAAATATTGGGAAATCAGGTTCCCACAGACTCTGCGATACTCGTAAAACTCATGGACACGCTGTATGATTCCCGAAGCGAACGTTTTGCCACACTTATACCCGAACTGGTTTCCAAACAGAGGCTGTCCGATTCGGCTCCGACGTTGGAAGCCGCCATGTTGCTGCACAAAACCGGCGACAGGGAAGGGGCCAAAAACATGCTCGGCTCCGTCGGCGATATTCAGAACGTTCCGTTGAAAAGCATAGTCCGTGCCCGATTTCTGCTCGATGAGGGCGATATGTCTTCCGCAAAGGTCGTTCTAAAAAGAGGAAGATGCAGCGATCCCCTCAACACTCAGATTTACAAAATGTTGGAGGAGGCGGATCCTTCCGGCGGATGGATGTATTACCGAAACATCGAACTGTTGCACGCGGGACGCAAAACCGTCGCCTGCGGAACCGCCGATGAAGACACGCCTCAGAAGAGACTTTACGAAATATACTGTCAATGGCATCAGGGAAACCGCGACAAAGCCACCGGCATGCTGGTGAATTCCCCGGAATACCTTGACGGGGATTTTCATTTCATTCTCGCCGCTGCCAGAATGTCCGCGTACGAAGAAGATTGGCATTCTTCCGAAATAATTTACAGCAAACTCGTGGACAGCGCATGCGTCTACGTTCTGTGCGAAGCCGCCCGTGTATCTTTGATGGAAGGCAACGAAAACCGTGCATTCAAACTCTACGGCAGGGCGGAACTCGAAGATCCCAAATCGCCTCTGGTCCTCAGGGAACTCATCGATGCAAATATGAAAATCGGTTCCAGGGACGAAGCCGTGAACAAAATTATGATTCTTTTGGATTCCGAGTTCGCCGATTTGGGCACTTACATCAGATGTGCGGAAACACTGGTATCCGAAGGGCTGAACTCTCAGGCAGAACCGATAATCCGCAGAATTCTGTTGAATTATCCCGAGAATTACGAAGCAAACCTGCTCATGTCCAGGAACGAAATGGCCAGGGGCAACTATAATGTGGCTCTCGATGCGGCCAGCACAGCCGTGAAAGCGGAAAGCGGTGAGCGGAGCCCCCGTCTTCAGCGGGCAAAAGTTCTGTTCGATATGGGAAGATTGGACAAAGCTCTGAAAGATACGGGATACCTGTTGAAGGAAAATCCGGAAGACATAGAGGCGCTGATACTCACCAAAGACATCTACATGGCTCAGGGAAAGAAAAACAAGACCATGGATATGTACGATACGATTCTGGAACTGAGCCCTGACAATGCCCAGATAATTTTGGAGTATTCCAAAGCCAAAATGCAGAACGGCGATACGGAAGATTCCCTCATATCTTTCAGAAAGGCCATCGTCGCCGATCCCAGACCCGCCAATTTCATTTCGGTGATCAGATTGCTGATCGACGACGGCATGAACCAGGAAGCCGTGGACCTCTGCAAGGAGATGGACGGCAGATACAGTTCAGTCGCCGCCGTGAAAATACTGAGAGGAAACGCGGAATACGCTTTGGGAGATTATCTGAAAGCGTCGGTGTCCTTTGCGGCCGCCGCGGCACTGAACCCCCATTCTTCC
Source organism: uncultured Methanomassiliicoccales archaeon (assembly GCA_964588745.1). GTDB lineage: Archaea > Thermoplasmatota > Thermoplasmata > Methanomassiliicoccales > Methanomethylophilaceae > VadinCA11. The sequence continues at coordinate 5,476 of CAZPQO010000006.1, forward strand.
GAAGCATGGCACTCGAAAGGGATGGCCGATGAGGCCGCGGGCGATTTGGATTCGGCGGAAGATGCCTTCAACCGCGCCGTTCTCCTCAATATGAATCTGCCCGAATACTGGATATCCAAAGCTTCGGTGCAGGAACGCAAGAAAGATTATTCGGGTGCCGTCGAATCCCTCAACAGAGTCATCGAACTGAAACCCGATAACGTCTACGCCCTGGTCAAAAAAGGAATGATATTTTCCAATGTGGGAAGATATGGGGAAGCCCTCTTTTTCTTGGACATGGCCATAATGGTCAACACGTGGAACAAAGATATCCACGGCATAAAAAAAGAGGTTTGCATTCATACGGGCAGGTACAGAGAAGCCATCGAAGTCTGCATGGAAATATTGGCCATCGATTCCGGCAACATACCTGCGATGGTGGATGCCGCCGACTGTATGATGAGGATCGGAGACCGGGCAAAAGCTCTGTCATTCATAAATTCCAAACTTTCCAGAAGCCCCAATTCAATTCCGCTGTTACTTTCAAAAAAATCTATTTTGACATCCATGGGTGATTATCCCGAACTCATCAAAGTCTGCTACCGCATACTTGAAAAGGATCCCGACAACCGTTCCGTCAAGATGGATCTCGCTCAGGCATTGGCAGATAACGGGGACATGGTTTCCGCGGACCGTATCCGTATGGAACTGTACGATGACGACGCGACCCTCGAACCGATCGAAGAGGAAATCGAAGAAGAACCCGATGAGCCCCGCGAAGAATCGGATCCCGGATCCCTGTTCAACATTGCCCGTTCTCTTTATTCCACAGGGGATTTGACGGGTGCCGCGAGACTGACCGACAGGGCGTTGGAAGCAGATCCCGGAAATCCCGAATTCATTTCATTCCGCGTCCGGATTTATTTGGAATCCCGGGACATGGCGGGTGCCCTCGGCACAATCAGGAAAGGGTTGGAAAAAACCGAAGATTCCGGCCGATTGTTTGAACTCGAAGGGGATGTCAGGGCAAAGACCGAAGATTACGGAGCCGCGGCGGAATCTTATCTGCGGGCGATCGAATCCGGCAACGACGGACACGACATGTATGTCAAACGCGGAGACATTCTGGAAAAATCGGGAGACATAGATGGAGCCATATCCGATTATCTGGCGGCGGTGTCCAAATCCGGTTCGGACAACACATCCCGTGTGCGTTTGGCTTCGATTTACGTCTCCGCCGGAAATCCGGAGGAGGCCGACAGGGTTATTCAGGTAGTGTTGGAGAATGAACCGGACAACTATGAGGCTCTGGCCGTAAGAGCCGAAATCTGTTCCGAAACCGGCGATATTGAAGGATTGTCTGAAATTTACGAACGGATTTTGGAACAAGACGTTACCGACGGAGAGATTCTGAAGAAAATATCCGCACTTCTGTCAGAACACGGATTGCAGCAGGAATCTTCCGTTCTGTCGATGAAAGCCGCCGGAGAGTCGGAGGAAGACGAAACCGAAGTGTCCGATGAGACAAAGAGACTGTCCGAAAAGCTGTTGCGCAGAGCCTACGTCAGCAAACGGCCTTTTGACGATCCCGGCATAATCAATACGTTGGACTCCCGCGAAAGCACCGCGGATAAAATCATAGCTTATCTTTCGGACATACGCGAATACGGACCGATAATTCCCGGAACTCCCGAATTCGACAGGATGGAATCTTTGTCGCATTATGCCGTTATGAGAGCCGAACTCGAAAACATAGAAGAAGAACCGATGATACCGATGTCCTCGGCCTTTGTTGCCGGAGGCGCGAAAGATGCCGACGAAGCCAAAGCACTTGTGTCATACATCTTTGAGGTTTTCAACACCGAAGTCAGGTTGGATTATCTCTCGGAGGAACTTACTGAATTGGCTTTCGGTTTGGATAAGGACGCCTCGGTATACGAATTGGTGAGAGACCACAATCTCGGCGTGTACAATGCGAGAGCGGTGAAGGAACTCAGTAATTTAACATCGGAGACTTCATGAATTCCCTCATGAGCGTCGTGGCGTAATTTCCTTTGGACAATGAGAATTTCACGTCATAGAAGTCTTCGCCCACGGAATAGTCCAAATCTTTCACGGGGCAGATAATTTCTCTTCTTGAGCCTTTGGAACTGCATCTTGTGAGTTCGGGGACGATAAAGTTTGATTGGGATATTCCTTCGGCTTCGATGACCGAAGCTTCGATTTCTCCCATGATTCCTTCCTGTATCTCCGTATCTCCGCCGAACAGCACGATGGATACGAAGGCCCTTCCGGTTCTTACCTGATGGGTTACGAGATCCAGATTTCTCGATGTGGCTATTACGGGATGTGTGTGATCCGGAACATCGTCCGCAGTAAGCGGAATCACTGTGTCCCCTTCAACGGGAAGATTCAAAGGCAATCCTTTTTCCATTCTTTTGCTGAGCATGATGTTGAACAGGTAGGATTGGTAAGCGTGGACGAACATCATCTGCAGATTATTGGGAAGTACGGACAGAGCTCCTGTCCAATCCTCAGGATTGTTCATCAGATGCCCCACCAGGGATTTCTCGAAGCCTAGGGTTTCGGGCATGATTTTCAGCAATTCCCTCCAGTCGTTCCCTTCGGCCAATTTCTTTCTGACCGAAATTATGTCTTCGGTTTCAAACTCGGAAGGTCCGGAAAGATAAGTCCTGACCGCTCCCTCCATGTTGCCGCGGACAATCTGTTCGCCCACAAGGTGGGTGATCGGCCGAACAACGCCGAAACGCTGGACTCCGAAATAATTGGGAAATCCTCCCGTTTTGTTCACGTCGGAAGAAACTTTGTCCAGGATTTCGGGTATTTCGGACATGTCCTTTTCCAAATCCCTTACGCGGATCGAGAATTCGTTACCGATGAGATTTCCCAGCCTTATGGGGTTCTTCGCGGTGTACACATCGGCTATTTCGATATCTTTGAGATCGATTTTATTCAAAGTTTCGGGAGGACATTCGAAAGACATCAGCTGAGAAGTGACCGCCCGTTTGTCTTTGGTTCCGGCAAATCCGATCCGTTCTCTGGATATTCCCATGGTACGAGCCATCAGACGGATCATGCGGTTGGTTTCCCAGTTTGTGCCGGTGACTTTGGCTATTGTATGCTTACCCCTCGGATCTTCCGGGGGTTTGCTGGAAATTTCCGTGACTGTGAAATCTTCCGGATAGGTTTTGATTCTGCCCCCGGTGCCCTCGGCATCACTGAGATAATACAGCATGCCTATTTCGGCTTCGTCGGTGTCGCAGAGCCGGTAACTCATCTTAAGACAATAGCTCCGCGAAATACTCGGAAAGATTGTCCGCCGACTCTTTGACGACGGTCAGGGGGTCGCCTTTGCTGACCTGAACGAAAAGGACTCTGTCCTCCAACTCGGGGTGTTCTTCCATGTACCTCACGAGAACAACATCAGGGTTTTTGTACAGCATGTCGATAAAAGGCTGAATAATCGTAACGTCTGCATTCTTAAGTCCGAGGCTGACGGAATTGTCGGTTCTTTCGACAATATATATCTTCATGTTCCTCACAATCCCTGCTTATATCTTATACTTTTGTACAATAAGCGGCTCAGGCGCCGTCGGAATTCCCTTCCTGCAGCAGATATATTTTCGTAATTTCGGAATAGGTGGTACATTCGCTCACGTCTTTGTCGTTGCGCACCCTGCCGGTAAATCTCGGAAATCTGATTCCCAGGCCCGAACCTTCTTTGATGTGGTTCATGGAGGCCGTATGTATCGGGCTCACGCTGATTTCTGCCCCTGTGACTTCGAGAACGACGTTGGGATCGAACCAAACATCGGGAATCATTTCCGCATCCACGAGGGACGGCTGTTTTTCGTTTTTGTAGGGTTCAAGCATTTCGGGGAGTTTGTCTAAAAACTCGTCGTCAAAACCCGTTCCCAGCTTGCATACGGTTCCGAAGGTTCCGTTGTCCTCGTCGTAAGCGGCCATCAGCAACGCTCCGTATTTCCCCGCTCTTTTTCCCATTCCGTAGAAGGCTCCGACCACGGCCAGATCGAAAGTGTCCACCAATGCCTGCTGATAATCCCTTTTGTATTTTATCCACAGGAACCCTCTGGCTCCCGCCCGGTACACGGACTCTTCCGTTATCGATTTGGCCATGATGCCCTCGCATCTGTCCGCCAGCGCCTCATCGAAGAACCGCTGTCCTTCCTCCGGCGACGAAACGATTCTCATCGTCGTCATCGCGATGTTTCCCGAGATGTCGAAATTTTCTTCTATGGCCGCACGGCGGTCGGGATAGGATTCGGGAGTCAGGTCTTTGCCGTCGGCATAAAGCAAATCGAAAAGGAACATTTTCACAGGATACTCTTTCACCGCATCCTCAATGCCGTGTTTCTTTCTGCGATGGGTCACTTCCTGGAAAGGAAGCATGCTTCCCGTTTCCCCGTCCACGGCCACGGCTTCTCCCTCGACTATAATCTCTTCGGCTTTGCATTGAGCTCTGAGAGCCTCGGCCACGTCGGGGAAGTTGGAAGTCATGTCTTCCAATCTTCTGGAATAAAGTTTCACGGAATCTTTTTTGATATGGGCCTGAATTCTTATTCCGTCGTATTTGTATTCCATGGCACATCTGCCGCCGAGTTTTTCGATGGTTTCGGGAATCGACCGCAAACGTTCGGCCAACATGACTTTCAAAGGACTTCCGACGCTGACTTCGATGGCTCTGACAGCCTCTATGCCTCCTTCGGCTATGGTGTGTGCAACCCGTCCCAAATCACTGGTTATGTTGTACGCCCGTTCGATGTCCGGACGGTTTCCCTTTTCCGAAAAAGCATCGGCCAAAGCATCCAGAATGGTCATGGCTCCGGCACCCACTCTCATTTTCCCGGTAACGATGCGGCACAGATATCTGGCCTCCACCGGTTCCGAGTCGTGAAGGAGATTCGACAGAAGTTTGGTTTTTCTGTTTTGGGAATCCTTTCCTTCCGCGTTTTCTATATCGATCAATCCGTTGACGACCCTTTCCAAAGTCAAGGGGTCGGAAAACAGAGTCATCTGTTTTTTGCTTTTAATCAGTATTTCCGCGGCGGATCCCGGATCGCCTTCTCCGATGACGGTTTCCGTCACTTTGGATTCGGGAATTCCGACTGTGGAAGAAATCGCTTTTATGATGAGCTTGTCGGACATGCCGAACACCTGAGGGTAAAAATCCGGGCGGAGTTTGCCCTGAGTAAGAAACACAATGTAGGATATTTCGTCGGTACCGACGGATTTGAAGAAATCCGACAGTATGGCCGTCATCGCAAGGCGGCTGGGTTCCGTCTCAATGCGGTCGAATGTATCGGCCAAGTCTTTGAAAAGCATGACATGCTCATATCCGTGAAGTTATTAATCGTTTTCAAAGTCGACGAGAGTGGTCTGTCCGTTGTTTTTCTTCGGGAAAACTTTGCCCTTCAAAGTCTTGCTGAGACTTTCCAAACGGCTTCGCATAAGCTCTTCTTTCTTTTTGCTGGATCTTTCGAAAACTTCGTCGATGGTCCCTTTGGCAATCAGTACGTACACTTCGCCGTCGTCGCTTCTTCCGGTACGGCCTCTTCTCTGTATCGTCCGTATTTCTGAAGGAACAGGTTCGTAGAACACCACGGCATCCGTGCTTGCCACGTCCAATCCTTCCTCGCCCACGGAAGTGGAAACCAGAACATTGCAGGCTCCGGAATGGAATTTTTCCAATATTTCCATCTGTTCCCTTTGTTTCAGCCCTCCTTTGGACTGACCTATAAGTTTTCCGACTCTTGCGCCGGGAATTATCGATAATTTCTCCACCAGCATATCGCAGGTATCCCTGTACTGAGAGAACACAAGCACCTTCGAGGTTTCCGAAGAATTCAGCACTCTGCTGACTATGCCCATGACCCGGGATATCTTGGGATGTTCGACGGGGGAGTTCATGGCAATCTTCACCATTTTTTTGTACTCTTCCCGTCCCACCATCTCTTTGGTTCCCTTGCTGGCCTTGACCTTCCCGGCATCATCCTCTATTTTGAGAATATACGAACGGAGGGCACTCATCCCCTGAGTTTCCGCCAGGCTTATCGCGTGGAGGAGTTTCAGACAGACCGCATGGATAACCAGTCCTCTGAACACTATTGCGGTTTTTTCCCCTCTGGCAAGTCTTCTTTGCAGAGTTTCCCCCACAACAAGCATATGTTTGGTGGAAGGGGGCCAATGGGGGTTGAACAATCCCAAGCCCGTAAGTTCCGCCACGTAATGGTCGAGCAATCCTCGGAGCAGATCGATGATGTCCGTCAGATCTTGAGGCATTCCCACTTCCACTTTTTTTATATAGGTGTCAAAAATGTAGGGTGAAACGTCAGGGTCGTCATCGTCCCTGACATCAATACGGACAAAACCGAGGTTTTTGCAGATTTCTTCAATTCTTCCGATATCGCTTCCGGGAGATGCGGTGACGCCCATGGACAGTATTTGGTTCCCGCAGTGTTCGGCAACCGTCACATAAGCGTAATTTCCCGTTCCTCTGTGAGCTTCGTCGTAGATGACCAGACCGAATTTCTCCAAATCGTAACGTCCGTTTTCCAGATCGTTCGCAACGGTCTGCGGGGTGGAGACGACCAGGTCCGATACTTCAATAACGGTTTTGCGCAATTCGGGTTGCATGCTTCCGTTGATGATTCCTATTTCGGTGTTGAGAAGATTTTCTTTGAAAAAAGCACCGTGCTGATCCGTCAGAGGTTTTGTCGGCGCGACCATCAAAACCTTTTTCCCCCGTTCAAGAATGCATGCCGCAACATACAGTGCGATAACGGTTTTTCCCAGTCCCGTGGGAAGAATAACCAGAGTGTCGTCGCTGAGACAACCCTTTGCCATAGATACCTGATACTCCCGTTCTTCGATTTTATCGGGAACGACCCGAGGATGAGACAGATACTTCATTCAGTCACCGAATAAGAATGCTTAGAATAAAAGGGTAACAGGGGGTTGACCGAAAGTGTGCGGATACCGCATCATGCCATAAGAAAATGCAAACGGGCATCCGAACAACGGACGGATGCCCGGTTAAAGTTTATTCAATATTTCTCGGAACTCAGCATCCGGAACAGGATGAACAGTTCATCGTTGCGTTGGGGTCGCGTATGGTGAGACCGGTGCCGAAGTTCGGGTCGTCTATGAATTCGATTACGCAGTTCTCGAGGGGTGCCGCGGTTTCTTCGTCATAGAAGATCTTGAATGCATCGGAAGAGGTATCGACGATGTCTCCTTCACCCTCGGATTCCTGGAAGGACATGCCGAACTGAGGTCCGGAGCATCCGAAACCCGAGAGATAAATCTTAATGCCGTGGTTCTGCTTGTTGTTTTTCTCAAGAAGTTCGACAATAAACTTCTCTGCTTCAGGGGTTATTTTTACCATTTGTATCACTCCTCTGTTGTATTTAAGGTATATAAACTATTCATTATACTTAACTATTGTTACTTATTCGATGTCGACATCAAACATTTTGGCGTATTCTCTCAATGCGTAGGATTGGGATCTTGTCATTGCCATATATGTGCCGATGACCATGGCTTCAAGGATCTCATCTCTGGAGGCTCCTTCTTTAATGGCATGGTCCGCCTGCACCTTTATGCAGTGTTCGGCGCCTTCGGCGGAAGCCGCCGACAGAGCACAGAGATATCTGGTTTTCTTTTCCATCACGCCTCGGCCTTCGATGGCCGCCCGTCCCAGATTTGCGACGGGAATGAAAAGATCCGGGCGTTCAGCCAGAACCTGGTTGATCAAGGGTATGAATCCGTATTCTTTTTTGATGGCGGCGAGTATCTTTTCCGTGATTTCACGCTGTTTCGGGTCTTCTTCCATAATCTTGAAGAGCAGGTTATCTTAAAAATATCTGTCGCAGAAACGATAGTCTAACTGTATTGTTCTGTTAATATGGTCTAGCTTGACGAATGTTCTTCCGAGCCTGTAAAAAGGCTAGGAGGAATACCTATGGACAACACAGAACTCCAGGAAATATTCGGAAATATAGGAAAAAAATACAAATATGACACAGTGGCCGCCGAGTTCACGGCCTACAAAGACTTCAAGGTCCGTTGGCAGCGTTCCTACAAGTGGGCCGACTTCAAGGTGTCGGATTACTTGTCCGATGCCCCCGAAGAAGTAATCGAAGGTCTCGCGGAAACCTTGTTCACAAGGATTTGCGTGAGGGACGAGACGTCTTTTTCGGAAGAAATGTGTGATTGGGTCACCGCACCCGAATTCGCAAAGACGAAGCAGCCCACTTATCTCAGAAGGAGCAGAAACATAACCAGGTCGCCAGAAGGTGAGCACAGGAATCTGAAGGATTCTTACGGCAGACTGATAGAAATGGGACTGGTTGAAAAAGACCGGGACCTTTTCCTGTCGTGGACGAAGGAACCGAGCATCAGAAAGGTCGGACAATGTTCCGTCCTGATGAAAGTCGTCTCATTGTCATCGGCATTGGACGATCCGGAAATACCCGAGTTCGTGACGGATTATGTTCTGTATCACGAGTTATGTCACATGATTATGGGTTTCAATCCGACGTCGGAAAGAAACCAGAAGGAATTCGCCAAGTTGGAGGCCATGTATCCGAATCAGGAAGAAGCGGAAACATGGCTGAGAAAACTATGCATGTGCCTCTGAGATAACCAAACCCCAACAGCGTCCGGGGGAAAAGTGTCCCCCGGGCGCTAACAAACTTTTTCACAGTCCGGCGACACGCCGGCCTCGAAGCACTGACTTACGTCGGGGGTATGTGTCGAACCCTGCGTTGTCTCCCGGTCACGGCAAACGATGACACATCGCATCT
>CAZPQO010000007.1:0-1483 GCA_964588745.1 uncultured Methanomassiliicoccales archaeon
GGAATCATATAACGACGCAATGGAAATCACGCAGGACATGGTTCTGAAATTGAAAGGCGAGAAGAATGCAATCATTCTTGCGCACAATTATACATTGCCCGAAATACAGGATGTGGCGGATTTCGTCGGAGACTCTCTGGGACTGTCGAGAAAAGCCTCCGAAACCGATGCCGACATAATCGTATTCTGCGGCGTCAGCTTTATGGGAGAGACAGCCAAAATATTGAATCCTGACAAGCAAGTCCTGCTCCCCGTTCCGGAAGCGGGCTGCGCCATGGCATCCATGTGTACCGGGGAACAGGTTAGGAGACTCAGGGAAAAATACCCGAAAGCCGCCATACTGGCATATGTCAACACAACCGCCGAAGTCAAGGCGGAAGTGGATCTGTGCTGCACTTCGTCCAATGCCGTCGCCGCCACGGAATCCATTGAAGAGAAGGACATCGTTTTTATCCCCGACCTTAATTTGGCGGCATACGTCGCCTCCGAAGTTCCGGAAAAGAATATCATCTGTTTCCACGGATACTGTCCGGCTCATCAAGGCATAACTTCATGGCAAATCGAGGATCTGAAGAAACAGTATCCCGATGCCGACGTGATTACCCATCCGGAAACTCCCATGAACGTTTTGGAAATATCCGATTTCATCGGCTCCACGGAGAAAATGGTCGATTACGTCAAAGAATCATCCAATGACATATTCATAGTCGGAACCGAAGTCGGAATGGGACACAGACTGAAGAAAGAAAGGCCGGATGCCGAATTCATCTTCCCCCCGAACGCTTTGTGTCAAACCATGAAGATGACCGATCTCAGAACGTTGTACAAATCACTGTCCGAAGAGTCGGGAGAGATAGTTCTCGACAGGGAAATCATGGACAGGGCACGCAAACCCCTCGAGAAAATGCTGAGAGTATAATCTCCGTTGCCGTTTCTGCGAAGAATGATTATACGGCAGAGGGATACATCACCGAGGATTGCCGGATGAAGATTAACCTACTCTGAACCGTGATGAGCCCTATGAGTGCTGACGGCGCCTCAATCATCTATTCTCGTCGTGTACATGTAAGACAGGAAATCACTGAGTTTCATGCCGTCTTCCCATCTCATTATGTAATTTCCGTTGGAAGACATTTCCACTTCGGGGACTATCCTTTTCAGCAATCTGTTCAATCCTTTGAAGGTCTCATCCGAAGGTATTGTGAAAATTCTCCAGGGATCTCCGCGGACTCTTTTCAGTCTGAATGCATAAATCGGTATGAGTTTGGATTTCTGACAATCGGACAACATCTGTTCGGCCTGTTCTCCCAAACGCGGGTTCCGGCTGAAATGCAGCGTATCGCTGTTCGAACTTTTGACTTCGATCGGAAATGAAAAATCCCATCTCAAAGCCACAAGATCCACTCCGAGAGATCCTGCGGCGCGAATTACGAGGAACGGTTCCTCGTACATCGAAATGTAAGCTTCTTTTTCTGCAGGGTCA
>CAZPQO010000007.1:1493-14020 GCA_964588745.1 uncultured Methanomassiliicoccales archaeon
TCCGTATGATTTTGTCAACGGTCTTGGTATCTCCGGATAATAAGTTTTTCAATTCTCTTTCATATGTACTGCCTGAGGCGGCCATGATTGTAAAAATACGTAAGTAGTTTATAAAGTGGTCAGGGGGAGTTCCCCGAATCCGCCGAAAGTGTCAGGGAGACAGTCTCGTAACGTCTCTGGGGAACAGAATCGCCTCTCTGATGTTGGGAAGATCCAACATCTTTACCAACAGACGTTCGGTTCCTATGCCCCATCCTCCGTGAGACGGCATTCCGTATCTGAACGCTTCAAGATAGAACTCCAGGTCTTTCGGTTCAAGGCCTTTTTTTCTGATTCTGGTCTCAAGTTCCCCGATGCGGTGTTCCCTCTGTCCTCCGGATGAGATTTCCTGACCTTTGTAGTCCAAATCGAAAGAATAGGAATACGGAGTGCCTTCCTTTTCCATTATGTAAAACGGTTTCTCCTCCTCGGGGTACTCATGAATGAAGTAAAGGTCGTATCCCTTTTCGTTCATGTAATCCCCCACAAGTTTTTCACCCTCGGTTCCCAAATCTTCGCCGTCTTTCAGATTCAACCCCATGTCGCGGACGATTCCGAGACACTCATCATAGGTAAGACGGGGATAAGGCAAAGAAGGAACTTCAATCTCTTTTCCGAGGATTCCGAACTGTTCGGAACCTCTTTCCTTCATACCCCTGAGAACATAATCGATGATGGTTTCCACCATTGACATCACATCGTTCTGGGATTCGATCCAAGCCATTTCTCCGTCAAAGGAAACGAATTCGGTCACGTGTCTTGTCGTGTGCGAGTTTTCCGCACGGAAGGCGGGAGCTATCTCGAACACCCGGTCCATTCCGGAAGACATGAGAATCTGTTTGTAAAGCTGAGGGCTCTGGGCCAAATAGGCTTCCTTTCCGAAATAATCCACGCTGAACAGTGTGGCGCCCCCTTCGGCACCGGAAGAGTTGATTTTTGGAGTGGTGATTTGAGTAAATCCGTTTTCCCTGCAGGCTTCCGAAATCAATTCGAACATCAGTGATTTTAGTTCGAATATGGCCTTCACTTCGGGCTTCCTTAAATCGATGAACCTGTGGTTGAGACGGGTGTCGACCTCAACGTTGACCTTGTCTATGACTCCCATCGGAAGGGGCACGCCGGCTTCCGAAACGATATCGGCCGATGTGGGTATTATTTCCAAACCCAAAGCGGTCTGGTTGCTTTCTTTCACTTCCCCGGTCACGGATATGGCCGATTCCCTTGAAATTGTGGTAAGGGTCTCAAAAAGCTCAGGCTCGATTTTCTTCTTGGGCATGGTTACCTGCACGGTGCCGTATTTGTCCCTGAGGGTCAGGAACGAAATGCCTCCGAGATTCCTGATGTCCTGCACCCAACCGTTAACGGTGACGGTTCCGTCCTCTGTCCTTATGTTTTTGGTATTTCTGATAGGGGTCATTTAATCCACCCCTCTAATCTGCTTATCATTAATAAGTTAAGTGCAAAAATCCCCTCTTCCCGACAGCAACATATTATAATTCGGAGGAGTTACACGGTTCAGTTTCAAATGGGTATAGCCATGTCAAAGGAAAAAATTACAGTATCAGTCATTAAAGCGGATGTCGGATCGGTTGTTGGTCACTCCAGACCTCACCCCTCGATGATGGATGCCGCCAACGACGTTTTGAAGGATGTTCAGAAACAGGGAATCATCGAAGATTTCTACGTTACCAGAGTCGGTGACGACATCAATCTGATCATGACCCACTACAAGGGAGAGGGCCACAAAGATATTCATAGTGCCGCATGGGAATGTTTCCAGAGGGCCACGAAGATCGCAAAGTCCATGAAACTTTATGCCGCCGGTCAGGATATACTCACTGACGCCTTTTCGGGAAATGTGAAAGGCGCCGGCCCCGGTTCCGCCGAATTCTCTTTCGTGGAGAGAAGCTCCGAACCTATACTGTTCTTTATGGCGGACAAGACCGAACCCTCCGCATATTCCCCTCTTCTTTCCAGGATATTCCTGGACCCCTTCACCACCACCGGTCTGGTCATCGATGCCAGGGCCAAAAAGGGATTCGACGTCAACATTCAGGACGTTATGGACAACAAGTCCGTTGTCATGTCCTCGCCCGAGGAGACTCTCAGCATCCTCAGTTTGTTGGGGGATACGTCCAGATACGCAATCAAATCAATCGAATCCAGAGCCGGAATCGGTCCCGCATGCGTGGTTTCCACCGACAAGCTGAACTTTACCGCAGGCTCTTACGTCGGAAAGGACGATCCCGTTTGTATCTGCCGTGCGCAGAGCGGTCTGCCCTCCGTCGGCGAATACCTGCAGCCCTTCATGAACCCCACATTGGTGGCAGGATGGATGAGAGGTTCCCACTACGGAGCCTTCTACCCCTGTTCCCCCGAGGAATCCGACCCCACGTATTTCGACGGACCTCCGAGGATATGCTGCATCGGATTCCAGCTCAATGAGGGCAAACTTCAGGGACTCGAACCTTTGAACTCGAAGAACGGGGAACACATACCCGTGGACTTCTTCAAGGGCGACACCTGGGATTTGGCCAGGAAGGAATCAGTCAAAGTTTCCAGGCTTATGAGGAGTCAGGGACCCTTCATGCCGTCGATTCTCGGTTCCGAGGAAATGGAATACACATCCAGACCCGAGGTTCTGAAATCACTCACTTCGAGGTTTGAGGACATTGAGTAAGAAGACATTCCGTAAACCGGTCATAATAGTGAATTTCAAAGCGTACCGCGAGGTCGACGGACCCGGTGCTTTGGAACTCGCCGAAATCTGTGAGAAAGTCTCGGAAGAGGCAGGACTGAAAATAGGAATCTGCCCTCCTTCCGTTGACTTGGGTTATGTGGCACGGAACGTGTCCATACCCGTATTCTCTCAGAACGTGGATCCCAGAGCTCCCGGTTCGGCAACGGGTTGGGTCACACCTTCCATGGTGAAGGCCTGCGGCGCCGTGGGAACTCTGATAAACCATACGGAACACAAAATCAAGGTCAAAGACATAGAGGAGTGCATGGAACTGTCCAAAGCTTCCGACCTGTATACCGTCATATGTTCCGACAATGACAAGGTAGCCGCCGAAGTTTCCAAATTCAAGCCGGACTTCGTTGCAGTGGAACCCCCGGACCTGATCGGCGGAGACATATCCGTCACCACCGCGAATCCGAGAATTATCGAAAATACCGTTGAAGCCGTAAGGGAAGTAAACCGTTCCGTGATGATTCTCTGCGGTGCCGGCATCAAAAACGTGGATGACGTCAAAGCATCTTTGGAACTCGGCACCGACGGGGTGCTGTTGGCTTCCCGCGTTGTCCGCGCCAAAGATCCCGAGGCCGCGGTCAGAGATCTTGTGAAAATGGTCTGAGATTATACTAACTGCCGTACTCCGTTCTATAAGCGGGTACGTGCAAACAATCTCCGATGAGATTCAGAACGACAGCGGTAGCGTTGCTGATACTGTTCGGTTCTTTCATTCTGGTTCCCGAATGTTGCGCAACAACGGGTCCGGGACTGATGATAACCGAAGTCCAGCCTGTGGGCACGGAAGGATTCACGCTGTACAATCCCGGAAAAGGGGATTTGGATCTCAAAGGTTTTTATCTCTCCGACGGTGAAGGAAGAGTATCGTTCACGAAATCCTTCATTCTCCCTTCGCAAACGGAAATCACATTCACGTTCGATGTTTCCTCGGAACAGACTTTTCTGAATCGGCCGGACCGGCCGGACATGATAATAGTGCGGATCGGCGAAAACGGAATAACCGCACAATCGGGATTCAAGCTTGCAGACGCGGGAGACGATCTTTATATTTACGCTCCCGACGGCCGGATTCTGGATTCCGTATGTTGGGGGAACGTGACCGCGACAGGGTGGATCGGGGATCCTCCGCAGCGCCCCAACAAGGACAGGTATCTGGTAAGATGTTCCCCGATCGACACCGATTCTTCCGAAGATTGGAAACTGACCCGTCCGGGGATGACAGACAGAATTTTCGGTCCTGTTTTCGAAGCAAACGTCACTCCCTTCACCTTCCCCGAATCCGAAGGTTCGGAGGTTTACAGAGCATTGGAATCGGCGGAATCCGAAGTTCTCATTTCGATATATCAGATTACAAGCAGGAACGCCGTCGGACTGCTTTGCGAACTTGCCGGAAGAGGCGTCAGCGTGACCGTGCTTCTTGAAGGAGCTCCTTTGGGCGGCAAAGACATAACCAATCTCGAACGGACCATGATGAAATCTCTTGTGGACGCGGGAGGGGAAGTGAAACTGATCAATGACGCCCGAACCGGAGCTTCCGAAGGTACGGGGTACCGTTTCACCTATGTTCATTCCAAATACGCCGTGATAGACGGTAACGTTACCGTAATAACTTCAGAGAATTGGACTGAATCCAATATGGGTTCCGGAACCGGCAACAGAGGATGGGGGGCAATCATAGAAAGTAAAGGCTACGCGGAATACATGAGGAAAATATTCCTGAACGATTCAAGCACCCATTACGGAGATTGCATGAATCTTCTCAGTCTGTATCCGGAACAATCCGCTTATCCCGGAGACCTGACTTACACCGGATACGGCAATTATGAAAACACCTTCACCTTCACGGATTGTACGGTATCTCCCGTCCTTTCCCCCGATAATTCTTACTCCGCATTGAAATCCTTCATATGTTCCGCAGAAACAAGGGTATATGCCCAGCAAATGGATATTTCCAATTCATACATGGGACTGTCAGGGAATTCTCCAATATCCTGGATGGCTGACAGGGCTTACGAAGGCGTTGACGGAAGATTCATTATCGATCTGACTTTCGATCAGGGCACCAAAGCTGCCGAAGTGGGATTGATCAATACGACAACCTCGCTGAAGGCCGCGGGAATCGAAGGGGGAGACAATTTTTCGCTTACCCATAACAAAGGAATCATTGTCGATGACGGCGTATGGGTCGGATCCGTCAACTGGACGGATACATCCTTTACCAAAAACCGGGAAGTCGCGGTGATAATCCGTTCCGGAGGAGTTTCCGATTACTTTGCCGGGTATTTCCTGACGGATTGGAATGACAACGATATCACTTCGGAACTCGAAGCGGAAATCTCTTTGGTCTATACCATATCCGAAAAAATCCATTGCTTCGAAACAACGGTGTTCCCCAAAGGAAATTACGTCTATCAATGGGATATCTACGGAGACGGGAAAACAATAAGAAAATCGGAGTTGTCCAAAATAATATGCGAAAATCTGAATCCGGGAAATTATACCCTGATTGTGAGTATAAGGGAAGAATCCACCGGACGCACGGTTACCGCAAATTTGGATTACGCAATCGAAGAATCAACGGATGAAAGAAATATAATCCAAAGCAACCTTATGGTTTACCTGGTTGTCGGAGCGATCGCGATACTGTCGGCAACGGTTTATCTCAGGTCGGGCAGGTCCTGAGAAAAGGAAGTTGGGGTAATGAAGCCGTTCTATCTGAGGCCGATGAAAAAAGAGGATATATCCGAAGTCCATGCGCTGGCATTCAATTGTCTGGACGAATATTTTTCCAAGGATGTCTTCAGTCTTTTTCTCCAACAATGGCCGAACGGACAGCATGTCGCCTGTCGTTATGACGGCGAAATCGTAGGGTTCATCTGCGGATCGGATTTGGGCCCCGACCGTGTGGGAATATCTCTGTTCGGAGTGGTGAAAGAATTCAGGGGAATGGGAATAGGTTCAAGACTGCTTTCCGTTCTGAGGTACAACGGAATTCTTCGCGGAGCCCGCACCATGCGCCTCGAAGTCAGAAAAGAAAACAGAACTGCCATTGATTTTTATGAAAAAAGAGGATTCACGGTTACCGAAGTTCTGGAATCTTATTACAGCAACGGCGGAGATGCAATCAGAATGATGGGCCTGTGCGTCACGGATTCGTAATCCGTATTTTTTCTGTTTTGATGCACGGCACATATAAAATATGATGAAAGTCATTTATCGGTCTGAGGTACAAAAATGGATTACCAAGATTTCGATATCGATGACGACTTCTGCTTCTGTGATCAGGAGAGAATTCCTCTCATCGGTGAGAACGCACCCTCATTCGAGGCCAATACCACCACGGGAATGATTAACTTCCCTGCGGATTACAAAGGAAAATGGGTTATTCTCTTTTCTCACCCCGCGGACTTCACACCGGTCTGTTCGACGGAGTTCATGACTTTCGCCTCCATGGCGGAGGACTTCAAGAAACTCAACACCGAACTTGTCGGTCTGTCCATTGACTCGATCCACTCTCACATCGCTTGGGTCAGAGACCTTTGTGAAATGGAATGGGGTCCCCACAAGAAGGGAGAGGAAATTCCTTTCCCGGTTATCGAAGACGTCAGCATGAACGTTGCAAGCAAGTACGGCATGGTCCACGACCCTACCTCCACTTCTGCGGTCCGTGCGACTTTCATCATCGATGACAAGGGAATAATCAGAACCATCCTGTACTACCCGGCAAGCACCGGACGTAACATGGAAGAAATCAAGAGAATCGTCATTGCGCTTCAGAAGGCAGACAAGGAAAAGATCGCCACACCCGCCAACTGGTGGCCCGGCGACGACGTCATTGTCCCCCCGCCCGGAACCTGCGGCGCAGTCAAAGACCGCCTTAAGGAAGTCGACAAGAACAAGGACGATCTCTATTCCTACCGCTGGTATCTGACCTTCCGCAAGGAAAAGAAGTAAACTCATTCAGGGGCGAAAGCCCCTTTCAACTCTTTTTGTTCATTTTGAATATTTTCTGTTCAGCGGATGCTCCGAACGGAATACGACACGGTTAAAAAATGAAAATGTGCGGTTACGGGCAAAGCCCTGACGGCAATGCCCGCAACCCTTGATTTTAAAATTGTTTTCAGTTGAACATGCTGTCGTCGGGAATATGCTCGTTCTGGAAATAATACTGAGAAGTCTCCTTCTGAGCGCTTGTGACGTCCTGAGACAATCCCTTGGTGTACGAACCGTAACGCTTCGTAATCTGCTCCTCGACGGGCAAGGCGCGTTTCAAAGCATCGGTCACGTGTCCGGCGGTGATTATGTCATCCTCGTTCACCACAGCGATATCCCCCGCGGCGCGGATAAGACCACCCATCTCCCTGAGCCTGAGCGTAAGGGAGGAAACCTGTCCGTCCTTTCTCGCTCTCCGGCGTCCTTCGTTGATGAGTTCTTCAACGGCAGAAATCTCCGCATGGGGGATACGGCCGTCTTTCTGAATCTCCTGAGCGACGAACTGAGCATACATTCCGCGGTTTGTTTCGTTGTCGGGCATGGCAATGTCCACCAACACTTCGTAACCGTTTCCGATGATACGGGAACGCAACGGAGACAGAATCTTCTCGATGTCCTGTATGTTGCAGGCGGCGACAAGAATGAAATCGCAGGGTACCGCATCGACTCTCACGCTTGCGCCCGCGGACTGAGGATTGTGTCCCGTTATCGGGAACGCCTTGTCCTGCATGGCCGTGAGGATATATCTCTGAAGATTGCCCAAATGGGAAATCTCGTCGATGAACAATACGCCTTCATGGGCTTCGTGCACCGCACCGGCAACCACTCTTTGGTACGACGGTGAACCGAGTTTTTCATGTCCCCCGTAAGGGTCGTGCAACACGTCCCCCAGAAGTTCGGCTTCAGATGAACCGGTGGCCATGACGAAAGGATTCCTTGCAAGTTTCACAAGAACTTTTTTGTTCTTTGTGCTGCGGATCTTGCGTCTGTTTTCCAGGCTTTTCTGGTCCAGCATGCGGATTTTGTCTCCCGCACGCTCGAATACGACGGTTTCCTCGGTGCCGTCAGCCGAAGTACGGGTGGTGTTCACCCTTTCCTTGCCGGCAAGAGTAATCTGCCCGCCGAAAGACTCCATGATGCTGCCGAACAAATCGGCGAACTGAGTGTTCGGACCGAGATTGACTTTGCTCGTCTGACAGTCGGGACAGGTGAGTTCATCGGGTTCCGATATGGTTCCGCAACTTCTGCATCTGAATCCCAGGCGTTCGGCGACGTTCCGAGGGGTATTTTCAGGATCAAGGAGTTTTCCTCCGGTTTCCGCGTCAAGGTCTCTTTCCATCAGCACTTCCGCACTGTCGACAACTTCCAGCAAAGGTCTTTCGCTGTTTTCAGGATTCATCACGACTCTGATTTCCTGTTCCGGTTTCGGAAGGTTCATCGATAAAGCCTGCGCTATCATCGATTTACCGGTTCCGGGAGGACCGACCAACAAAAGATTCCTTCGTTGTTTTGCGGCAATCTTGGCCATTTCTATGGCCTGATGTTGCCCCAATACTCTGTCCAACGGGTCTGCCGGCAGACGGATTTCTTCCGTGGAGTACATGTCGGAGACATCGCTCCACGTACTGACCGGTGTTTTTTCAGTCATCTTGTTTCACTCAGTAAAAGTCGTTCTTGGACCAAATAGTGATATCGGCGGGAAGTTTCGAAATCTTTCCCTTACGGGTTGCCACCACGATGCTGATGTCGCTTTCCTCGCTGACGTCAATCAATCTCTGCGAGATTACGCCGTCGAACACGATGGATGCAACGCCTTCGGAATCTTCTTTGAGGGTATCCGCCAAGTTCTTGACCGGAACCTCTTTGATGACGTTCTTTTCCCCGTCGAGAATTTTGGCGTTGTGAGTGGATGCCAATTCTGCAAGCATTTCTTTGTAGAACTGCTGTTCTTCGGTGAGGGTCTTATCGGGACGTTTGGTTGTCTTCTTTCCCTTCAGGGTTCTCGAAGACCTGTCTTCCCTTTCGGATCTCTCTTCCCTCTCAGGTTTTTCATCCTCGGTCTCATCGACAGCCTCTTCTTCTCCGGCCTTTCTGGATTCTTTCTTCTTGAACCTTTCCGCGGCTTCGGGATCGAATCTATCTCTTCTTTGGGAGCGCTCATCGTTTCTGCCGTTTCTGCGTTCTTCGGACCTGCCGTTGTTTCTCTTGGGCTTTTCCTTTCTTTCTTCTTCGGGCTCCTCGTCCACGGTAATGTGGTTCATTTCCATGTACTGGTCGGCGGGAATCTTGTTCCTGAGGCATTTTACGAGCTGTTTCTGTGTGAGTTCTTCAACCTCGCGTGCTCTGGGAGCCATTGCGACGAAGTCCACTTCCGCAACCTGGAAAAGTTCTTTGAGAATCAATTCTCCGCCTCTGTCGCCGTCCACGAATGCGGTGACGACCCTTTCCCTGGAAAGTTCCTGCACCGTTTCGGGAATGTCCGTGCCTTCGACCGCAATAGCGTTCTTGATGCCGGATTTGAGACAGTTTATAACGTCGGATCTGCCCTCGACAACAATGATTGCTTCGGAGTCTTTGACGTTGGGCCCGGCAGGGCATTTGTCCTTGCCGAAAGAAATGATTTCTTCAACCTGAAGTGTTTTCCTTATGTCTTCTATAAGATCTGAGCTGGTGCCTTTGGACTGTGTGATGAGTTCCTTGAGAAGTTCCCTTGCCCTCTCGGCGACGGTTTCTCTCTTGGTTATTCTTACGTCCTCTATGCTTGTAACTTTGATATTGGCTCTGCAAGGCCCTACTCTGTCAACGGTCTCAAGGGCGGAAGCGAGCAAAACTGTTTCCACCTGGTCGAGACTTGAAGACATGGTCACGGAACCTTCGGATCTTCCGCCTTTGGAGGTGACGTCGACTTCTATCCTTCCGATCCTTCCGGTTTTCTGAAGGTCTCTCAAGTCAAGGTCGTCACCGAGAAGTCCCTCGGTCTGTCCGAAAATAGCGCCTACGACATCGGGTTTTTCCACAACGCCGTCGGCGGTCATTTTCGCCTTTACCATATACTTTGTAGCTGTTGGATCTGCGTACATTTCTTAATCTTCCTTATGAGGGAAGTATACGCCCTGCTCAGTCTTGCATCACGGTTGTCTGTCCGTACGACTGCATTCTCGTCTCAGACCTATCGATTCTCCCGCTTCCCGCGGGATGTAAATATGTTGGTCTTTGCAACCCGGTCCCACACGGACGGAGTTGCAGGTTGATAGTGAATCAGTGAACAGGGAGTATTCAATTCCCTTACTACGGTGATAGCACATCATACTTATAAGTGTTTGTAAAATGTTTCAATCACAGTCGGAACGCCGGATAAAAATTCGTGTTTTGACGTAAAATCGTGACGGTTCCGCGAGTAAATCACGAAACCGTCGAATTAGTTTTCAACGCTCCATTTTTATGATTTCGGCTCCGATTTCGGACATAAAATCATGGGTTTCTTTGTCGCAGGTAAACAGCATTATCTGCATTTCCTCCGCGACTTCCGACAACGCTTTGCAGGCTCCTTTCTTCCTTTCGGAATCGAATACGAGCAACACATCGTCCAAAAGAATCGGCAGCGTTTCTTTGGACAGTTCTTTGGCCACCGCAAGCTTCAGGGAAAGACATACCTGTCCCGCAAGCCCGGAACTCCATCGGTCTCCCGTCTTGACTTCGGTACCGGTTATTACGGCAACGTCGTTGGTTCTCGGGTCGTTGTACATGCGGTATTCCCCGTCCGTCATCATTCCGAGATAACGGTCCGCGGTCTGAATCACTCCGGGTTGCATATTCTCGTATATGTCGTCGCAGGCCATATCCACAATCGAACGTTCCAAAGAAAGTACGCCCCATCTCCTTATCTGATCTTCCAGTTCGGCTTCCAAAGCGCTTCTTTCATTGTACAGCCGTTCCGTGTCGTGGTCGTTCAGAATGCTGTTCCGGTCCCTTTGAATTTTGCCGATTTCTCTTTGCAGCTCTCCGATTTTCCCCTGAAGGTCTTCAGGTATTTCGGGAAGTTCTTCGTCAAGGTTCACGCCGGAACTCTCCAGTGCCTCCTTGAAAGCGTTCATCTTCTGATCCAACGTATCGCGTTCCGCTTTGAGTTTTATTATTCTGTTCAGTTCTTCGTAACTTCCGTAAGGTTTCAGATACTCTTCCATTTCAGCGGAAACTTCGGCAAATTCTTTCGCGGATTCGGTAACGTTTTTCGTCGCCTCGTCCAACCTGGGAACGGATTCCGTCGCCTTTCTGAGCCTGCGAACATCATTTTCGAACACGGTGGGGGTCCATCCTATCGCACCGATCACTTCCTCAAGTTCCGCATTCAGACCGTCAATGATTTCTGCATGTTCCGAAATTTTTGCGTTCTGATTTTCTTCGGTGATTCTGAGCGTTCTGATTTCATTGATTGCGGGGATTATGCGAATCACTTCGGAACGCGTCATGTCTTTCGGAAATCCTTTTGCGGCAATGAAATCGGCAAAGTCGTCTTCCGCTTCCTTGCCGGGAAGATTTCTCATTACCAATACGGCGCCCAGAGCAAACATCACTCCTCCTATTGCATAAACCGCTACCGTACCGGTAAAAGCGGCAATTCCCACGAACAGGAATCCCAACAGCAGGGCCAGGAGCGGAGGAACGTAATTCATTTCTTTCTTAGGCAATGGCATTTCTGCGCGAATGACAGTTTCGGAACCGGTGTCGGCGTTGTCAATGACGTCAGAACTCAATTTATTCGACTCCGTGAGTTTTAAAATTCTGTCGCCGGTTTCCTTCACTTCAGCCTCAATTTCGGATTTCCGTTTTTCTGCGGTTCTGTATGTTCCGATATTTTCGTTCAGATTCCTTACCTTATCGTTATTTTTCATCAGGGATTCGGAATCGACCTTTCCCATGTCTTCTTTGATAAGATTGAAGGATTTCTCCGCATCGTCCTTCTTTTTGAACGCGCCCTTCATTCTGAGATTAAGTTCATTGTATTTTTCCAAACCTTCGGCGGGAGCTTTATCCGCGTCATCCATGGTTTTGCGTTCTTCCGCAAGTTTTTCAAAATTTTCTTTTATCTTGATCTGACTGTTCAGCCTTTCGGTTTTATCGATGATGACTCTACGTTCTTTCTGTGCCTCTTCGAGTCGGAACAATTCGGCTTCCCTTTCATTCTTTTCCGACGTGAGTCTTTCATATTCCGGGCCTTTTGATCTGGCGTCTTCTATCTTATCGTTCACTTCTTTGATGTCTTTGAAAATTTTCCCTATCCCCTTGGTGTCTCCCATTCTGGAATCGTTAAGCAGATCGCTTTTTTCGGTATTGATGTTCTCGGAAATCTGCGGCATGTTTTCGCCGCCGGGAATAGTCAAAAATCTTCTTTTTATGTCTCCGGAAGTCACAAGCTTGGTGTCGATCAAATCTTCCGGATTCATGGCGTAAACTTTCTGATATATTTCGGCAGTGATTCCAGTAAGGTCTTCGGGCATATTGCCGATGTCCGAAGAGGAACCGTATCCTTTGCGAACTATTCTGAATTCTTTGCCGTCATCGGTGACGCAATCCAATTCCCCCCCATCGGTTGTTTCGTGTTGAGGATACACCCCCGCACGTCTTTTGATTCTGAACAAAGTTGTTCTTATGAATTCTTTGAGAGTTGTTTTCCCGCTTTCGTTTCCTCCGAAGAACACGGTCATGCCCGGATTCATCGGGCCTACATCCCTGTTGGCAAGTT
>CAZPQO010000008.1:0-13735 GCA_964588745.1 uncultured Methanomassiliicoccales archaeon
CAGCCCATGTGGACCAGTCCCGAAGGTTCAAACCCTATATACGCCGTGGGATTCTCCTTGGTTTCGATAAGTTCTCTGAGTTCGTCATCTGTGACGACTTCTTCCACGTTTCGCATTATCAAGTCATACCTTTCGGCCGCGTCCATTTTATCGAGATTGTTATCGGGACTTCATTTAAATATATCTCGTCCGGAACAGGTTAATATGCTCCCATCCGCATCCTTTATTCGTGTACGACCTCCTCAAAAAGAGCTTTCTGTCCGGACCTGTCGTGGACAGAAACGGATACCCGTATTATGTGAACCCGATAAGCGACGGAGTTCCGCCCGTCGATCCGTCTCTTCTTGAAGAGGTCGTCGACGGACTTATGGGAATCTGCGAATTCGATTGCGACCTGATACTGGCTCCCGAAGCCATGGGGATTCCTTTGGCCGCCATGTTGTCTTTGCGCACCGGGATACCTTTCGGAGTCATCCGCAAAAGAAAGTACGGGCTTCCGGGGGAAATCACCGTCAACCGAAACACGGGATATTCTTCCGAGAAACTGTACATAAACGGAGTTAAAAAAGGAGACCGGGTTGCAATCGTTGATGATACCCTCAGCACGGGAGGCACCTTGAAAGCGATCGTATCCGTTCTGTCCGAACACGGAGTCGAGATTTCCGAGGTCGGCATCGTGTTCAACAAAGCCGGAGATATTTCCGATACACTTGCGGGAATTAAGATAAAATCTCTTCTGAACGTGAAGGTAGAAAACGGCAAACCCTGTTTGGAATATTAACTGTACCTTTACTCTTATATCATCGCTTAAACCGGATAGTGTTCAATGGGCACGGAAATCCTTCTGCTCATATTCGCCATGAGTATCGTCGGTTCGACGTTGGGTGCTTTCACAGGCCTGGTTCCCGGGATACACGTGAACACCTTGGCAGCAGTTATGCTGGCGTCATACACTTCCCTGTTCTCTGCGATATCGGCGTTTGCCGAGCCGGAGGCCGTGCCCGTACTTGTTTCGTCCTGTATTCTGTCGGCATCTGTGGTTCACTCTTTCATGGATTTCATCCCTTCGGTTTTCATCGGAGCCCCTGACGCTGATGAGGCTCTTACCATGTTGCCGGGCCACCGGTTGCTGATGGAGGGCAGGGGCATGGTTGCCGTCAGAGCCGCCGCCGCAGGAAGCGCAGTCGGTGCCTTGAGTGCGGTGGCACTTTCGATTCCCGTCCAATACGTGATGCTGAACGGCGCCGCGGAGATTATGGACAAAGTGACTGTGTATGTTGTCATATTCGTCGCGGCCGTGATAATTTTCTCCGCGGAAGGGCTCAAGGGAAGGTTTCTAGCCTTGGCCCTGTTCATGGTTTCAGGGGTGTTGGGTATTGCCTGCGGAACGGGAGACATACCGTCGAAAGGACTCTTTGAAAACGGAACTTTGCTGTTTCCCCTCCTGTCAGGACTGTTCGGAATACCCGCTTTGCTGAGCGCCGTCGGCAATTCCGGGTTACCGGAACAGTTCGATGCCGAAACGGATCCCGTCGGCCCGCTGCCCGGGTTGAAAGGAGTTCTTACGGGATCTGTCGCAGGATGGTTTCCCGGAATAACCGCGACGGCGGGCGCTGCGCTTTCCGCAAGCGTTCACAGAGAAGACCGGCCGGAGTCCTTCATATCCTTGGTGGCCTCCATCGGCACGGTCACCTCTGTGTTTTCTTTGGTGACGCTGTCCGTCACGGGAAGCGGAAGATCCGGCACTTCCGCAGTCATCAAAGAAATAATCGGCGACGGACTGAAAGGATTCTGCTCGGAGTTTTTCATCCTGTTGTTGCTGACCGTGTGCATCGCCGCCACCGTCGGATATGCCCTGATGATATTCTCCGGACGGATTATGTCCGGTATTGCCGGCAGAATCGACCCACGGACCATGAGCGGGGGCGCTTTGATTGCGGTCACGTCCTTGGTTGTTCTGATGACCGGGGTCGGGGGCTTTGCGGTTCTTGCCGTGGCTGCATTGATCGGATTGGTTCCCCAGCAATCCGGCGTGAGCAGGATACCTCTTGCCGGATGCCTTTTGCTGCCGGTGATACTCGGCGGCCTGTTCTGATCAGATGCGTTTCGATGCTCTGTCGAGGAATTTTGCCGTGTCGACGACTACCCTTATGTGCCTGCCTTTGGCGATTTCCCCGCCGGCGTCCCTGACCGAAAAATCGAAGGTCAGAGATCTCCCGTCTATATTCACCAATTCCGTGACACAGGTCACTTCGGAACCCATGGGGGTCGGCGCCAAATGATCCATTTCCGTCCTGGCACCGACGCTGTTGGTATCTGGTTCCAATCGATCGATTATCGATTTGTACGCAGTTTTTTCCATCAGTGCCGCAACGGCGGGAGTGCCGAATACGTGCAGAGTTCCGCTGCCGACGGCTATGGCGGTCATATCTTCCGTGACGGTCTCGGTAATTTCTCCTCTGATTCCCAATGTCAGTCTTTCGGACATATCGCTCAAGATTTACACCCGACCACCCATAACCCTATAGGTTTTAATTACCATTCATACATCAGGTAGACGATGGGTTCGAACAAGCTATACTCAGAACTCCACGAACTTAGGGAGAAACTGAGAAGAGATAATACCGACAAAACAGGAAAGCCACTCGAAATATGCTCCGATGATGCTCTTACCGAGATGTCGCGATACATGCCGACAAGCAGAGAACATTTCAAGTCGATAAAGGGACTTGATGAACATTTCGTAAACGAATTCGGAGATTATTTTTTGGGAATCATATGCGAATACTGTCCCGAAGAAGGCTCCGGCCGCGATATGGACCGGGAAACCGAAAACATATTGACGGAACTGGAAAAGAAACTGGTTAACATAAACAAGAAGAACAGAATGCTTTACCAGAGCAGACTGACAAAGGCGATGGCATTCGACCTCAACAGCGTACCCGACATAGATTTCATGGAATTGTTATTCGGACCCAAGACTTCTGTGGAACTTTGCGACCTGTCAAAGGGAAAGAATCAGATCGGCGTCTACAAAGCCCTCGTCGACATTATGAGAGAAGTCAACCGCGACATGCGGGAAACGGGAAGATACGACCTGTACGTCGCATACCCCTTCGTTCAGGGAAAGATGCCCGGCGAGGATTTCGATATCCGATCCCCGTTGGCACTGTTCCCGGTCAGGATGGAGAAGGATTCCAGACACGTTACTCTCTTCATCGACAAAGACCGAGATGTGGTTTTCAACGGAACTCTGGTTTTGGCTTACGTTAAAATGTCGGGGGACAACCGGCCGATTCCCGACCTGATTTTGGAAGAATACGGACAAGACGACTTCCTTGAAAAATTGTTGAGGTTCTATTCGGAACAGGGAATATCCCTTGACGCCGGAGAAATAAACGAGCCCGTGCCGTTCACGGAATACAAATCGAACGGATTCCCGAAATATTCTCCAGGACAGTTGGAAATCATTCCGAGTATAGTCCTCGGACGTTATTCATCCTATTCCAGCTCGATACACCTGGACTTTGAAAATATAATCAAAAATAAGAAAATAAACAAAGTTCTGAACGATCTGGTCAAAGATTGGGACCCTTATGAGTTTACCGGAATAGGCAGGGAGCCCCTGTCGGGACGGGAAATAGAGGAAAGAGGATTGGGCGCCTCGGAGAAGGATTTGCTTTACATCAACCCCCTGAACAGCGCTCAGGAAAATGTTCTTACGGGGATTCAGAAAAACGATGCTTTGGTCGTACAGGGGCCTCCCGGCACCGGTAAGTCCCAAGTTATAACTGCATTGATCGTTTCGGAGATAATGCACGGAAGAAACGTGCTGATGGTTTCTGAAAAGAAAACCGCCCTTGACGTGGTATACTCCCGGTTGGGCAATCTGTCGAAATACTGCATGCTTATCGATGACACCGGAGACAAGAAGAATTTCTACGACCAGATAAGCAGAATGCTTGAACCCGAAGCTCCCAAGGAAGAACACGGGCTCAGAGGCATTTCGGAATCCGTGGACAAGAATTTCAACACTCTGAACGGAATTGCGAAACGTATGTACGAACCCGACGGGTTCGGCATTTCCCCGTACAAACTTTACTCCATGGACCGGTGGCTGGATCTCAATGACAGACACCAGTATGAGGAATATACCATACTGAGGGACGGAATCAGTCCCGAACTGCTGAAACTCAATTACAAGGAAGTAAAGAGCCTCCATGAAACCTTTGCCGATTCCGTCACACTGAGAGGATTCGAAGAATATCACGGATGTCTTGAAAGAAATCCCTGGATCAGGGATATGAACCCCAATCTGTCCGAGTATGACATAGGCGAAATCAAAATGCTCGTCAGAAATTTGGAAGAAAAAATATCCGAACTGAAGACCAAGAACGCCCTGAGCCGCAAAACCGGAAGGAAGAAACTCGCAAAGGAAGCAGAAAGGATATTGGGCATCGGTTTTACGGAATACGACAAAACGACGGTCAGTATGCTGATGGATGAACCCCAGAGATTCCTGAACGGCCTGGGAGATTACGATCTGTTCTCGGAACGGAGCGCCGCCTATGACAGAATGACCGACAGCGAAAAAATGTACGGCAAAGACCTGTTGGATCTCATTGACGCTCTGAAAAGCAAACCTAAGCAAAGCAACGATCAGATGCTGAAATTCATACTGAACGACCGTTTGCAGAAATTCGATGCCAACAACAAAGACCTGATACAGCACATACGCGACTTCGACCGCATAGTCGCGGATATCGACGGAAAAATCGAAGAGAAAATGGATTTGGCGAGAGGTTCTGCCGAATATCACTTCCAGGGCTACATGAGAAACCTTACCGATTCCAAGCGCCGCGGGGATATGCTGAGAGTCGCCGACAGCAAAAGAAAATGGAACGTTAACAGATTTGTCGAACGTTTCGACCATGAATTGTTCAACGGCGTCAGAGTCTGGCTTATGACTCCCGATACCGTATCGGAAATTCTGCCCCTCCGTATGAGGCTTTTCGATTTGGTGATCTTCGACGAAGCGTCCCAGATGTATGTCGAACGGGGAATTCCGTCAATATACAGAGCAAGCAAGGTCGTTATTTCCGGCGATCACAAACAACTGAGACCCAGCAGCCTGGGATTCGGGCGCCTCGAATACGAAGAAGGATTGACGGAAGACGAGGCGGCCTTGGAAGAAGACAGCCTGCTGGACTTGGCCAGAGCCCGTTATGATTCGATTCTTCTGAATTTCCACTACCGTTCCAGATATGAGGAGCTTATCGCCTTCTCCAACTATGCGTTTTACAAAGGGGAACTTTACGTCTCCCCCAACATCAAGATACCGGAAGAGCCTCCGATAGAAGTCCACAGAGTGAACGGTGTCTGGGACAACACAAGAAACAAGGTTGAAGCAGCTAAAATCATAGAATTGCTGAAGGATTTCTTCAGAAACAGAAGAGAAAACGAAAGTGTCGGAATACTTACATTCAATGCCGCACAAAGAGACCTTATCAACGATATGCTTGACAACGAATGTGCGAAAGATCCTGTTTTCAATAAAGTCGTCAGCACTGAACTTACGAGGTTTGACAACGGCGAAGATCTGAGCCTGTTCGTCAAAAACATCGAAACCGTTCAGGGTGACGAAAGGGACGTGATGATGTTTTCGATCGGTTACGCACCCAACTCCGAGGGCAAAATGTCACAGAGATTCGGATGGCTTAACAACCAGGGCGGGGAAAACCGCCTCAATGTCGCAATCAGCCGGGCCAAACGGAAAATCCATATTGTGACCTCCATAGGACCGGAAAATCTGAGGGTTGAGGATGTTGCCAACGAAGGCCCCAAACTGTTGAAGAAATATCTGCAGTATTCCGATGCCATAAGCAGCGGCGATACATCTTTGGCGGACGGCATTCTTCAATCTTTCAACGACGCCCGTTGGGATGATTTTCCCATTATCGAAGCCCAAAGTTCGGTTTCCGACAGGGTTTACAACTCTCTTGTCCGCAAAGGATACACCGTCGACAGAAACGTGGGTATAGGCGGATACAGGATAGATTTGGCCGTGAAACAGAACGGAGACTACATACTCGGTATCGAAATCGACGGCCACATTTACGGTATGTCCCAATCTGCCAGGGAAAGGGACTACCACAGACAGAAATATCTGGAATCCAACGGATGGGTGATGCACAGAGTTTGGACTCCTGGCATGTGGAAAGACCCCGAGAGGGAAATCGCAAAAATCGTAAAAACCATCGAAAGCAGAAACTGATTGTATTATATTGGCAACGCTATTACGCCCCATGGCTAAAATAAACCTTAAAATTCAGGGAATGACCTGCATTAACTGTGTTAAGGAGGTGGAGAACTCTCTCGGATCTTTGGAAGGAGTGACCGAAGTCACCGTCAACCAAAAGAAAGGTTCCGCTCAGATCACTTACGACGATTCCGCGATTGCCGAGACGGATTTGATCCGTGCCGTCGTGGATGTGGGATTTCGGGCAGAGGTGAAGCGTGGCCTCTTCGGATGAAAACAGGGAAAGAACCACTCTCCGCATCGGGGGCATGTCCTGCACCGCCTGCTCCCAAAGAGTGGAGAAGGCCCTCCGTTCCGCTGACGGGGTGTACGAGGCCGCAGTCAATTTCGGCAACAGCGTTGCCGCCGTCACATACAATCCCGAAGTCACGGACAAAGACAAATTAATAAAAATTGTTGAAAATTCAGGATACGTTACCATAGAAGACGACCCGGCAATCATCGCGGCCGCGGAAGCCAAAGAATCCCTGGTGATGAGACGTGATTTGATTCTTGCCGCAGTGTTCACCATACCGTTGTTCACCATCGGAATGTGGGACATGTTCGGGAAAGTTCCCTGGCTGTCCGATCACATGGAATTCATGGCCATTGTTCAGATGGTCCTCTGTCTGCCCGTGATTTACGCCGGAAGAAGATTCTTCCTTCGGGGATTCCCTGCGCTCCGCATCGGCGCACCGACAATGGATTCGTTGGTTGCGCTGGGAGCCACCGCATCACTTCTGTATGCGTTCTGGAACACCGGAATGCTGATAATCGGCGAGCCCGCCGCCCACCTGACTTACGAATCGGCGGCGATGATCATAACATTGATTTCCGTCGGCAAGTACATGGAATCCCGTTCCAAAGTGAAAACGGATTCCGCGGTCAGAGGGTTAATGGATTTACAACCGGATACGGCCACGGTCATAAAAGACGGAGAAGAAACGGAGATACCCGTTTCCGAAGTTTCCGTCGGTGACAGAGTCTCCGTTAAACCCGGCGGAAGAATTCCCGTGGACGGTGTTGTGTTTTCAGGAACCTCTTCCGTCAACGAGTCTATGCTGACCGGTGAAAGTATGCCCGTCGCCAAAGGTTCCGGGGACAATGTGTTTGCGGGTACCGTCAACGGCACAGGCAATCTGATTGTCGAAACCCTCAGAACCGAGAAAGACACCGTACTTCATGAAATAATAATGATGATGGAAACCGCACAGGGAACCAAAGCGCCCGTCGCAAGATTGGCGGATCGGGTGGCCGCTGTGTTCGTCCCCGTCGTCATCACCATAGCTTTGGCCGCCTTCCTTGTGTGGATTGCTGCCGGAAGAGGCTTGGAATTTTCTCTTACCGTACTGATATCCATTCTGGTGATATCCTGCCCCTGTGCACTGGGTCTCGCCACTCCCATGGCCATAACCGTGGGAACCGGAGTTGCCGCCGACAAAGGAATTCTGTTCAAGAGCGCTTCCGCATTGGAAAGAGCGGGAGATATCGACACGGTGATTCTGGACAAAACAGGAACCATAACCATGGGATTCCCGAAGGTCACCGGCGTTGCTTCCAATGTTAACGAAGATTACCTTATGGCTGTCGCAGCCGCCGCGGAAAGCGGTTCGGAACACCCGATTGCCCGGGCCGTAATCGAGTATGCGGAAAGCAAAAACCTCGAAATACCCCCTTACGAAAGTTTCGAATCCGTGACGGGGGGAGGAGTGAGGAGCCGGATCAACGGAAAAACCGTTACCATCGGAAACCCGAAGCTCATGGAAGAATGCGGATGCGACATATCCGCCTTCGATGAAAAGTCCAAGGAATTCGCCGACAAAGCCATGACTTATTTCTACGTGGCCGAGGAAGACGTTCTTCTGGGCGTGATTGCGGTTTCGGACCCCGTCAGACCCGAATCGGAGTTCGCCGTCGGAAAGATGAATGAGAACGGTGCGAAAGTCATAATGGTCACCGGCGACAACGAAGCTACCGCGATGTCGGTTGCGAAAACGGTGGGAATAACGAACGTTATTTCCAACGCGGCGCCCGGAGACAAATTGGAAATAGTCAAGAACCTGCAAATCGAGGGACGTTACGTCGCAATGGCCGGAGACGGAATCAACGATGCCCCTGCCCTTATGCAATCCGATTTGGGATTGGCGGTAAGGGCGGGAACGGATATTGCCATGGATTCAGCTGATGTGGTCATGATGACCGATGACATGCGATCCATACCCGCATCCATGGAATTGGGCAAGGCCACAATGAAGAACATTAAGCAGAACTTGTTCCTTGCGTTCATGTACAACATCATCGCGATACCTATAGCCGCAGGGATACTCTATCCCTTGGGAATAGAGAACATCTCGATGATGCCGATGATATCCGCGGCCGCCATGTCCGCCTCGTCGTTGCTGGTTGTGTCCAACGCACTGAGACTCAGGAAATTCAAGCCCGAGAGTCTTACCGAATACTGAGAACGTTCATCGTTCCTGTGTTTCTTCCGATGACATTCTCAGAGGACTCTATCTTCAACGGATACCTGTGAAGGGGGGAGTCGACAACGAAAGTTTCGTACTCTCCGCCCTCTCCGGTTACACTGACGCTGAATTTTCGGTTCAGCTCTTCCAGTTCGTTTACGGCGTCCGAGTCTATTTTCCGTCCCAACCATTCCGGGCCGAATCCTTCGGCATAATATCCTATGATCACCGCCTCGATTCCGGAGTCGACGATTTCACGGAGAACGGTGTTCTGATTCTTCCTCCACAACGGAGCGAATAATTTCAGCCCGAGTTCGTCGCACACCCTATCCATCCGATCCATCTGGTAATCGGACCAAACGGCGCCCATGACAATGCCGTCAACATCGAGTCCGGACAATGTCTCTTTCAGCCCTGACATGTCTCCCTCCTCGGTACCGTCGGTGTAACCCTGAACGTGGTATTTGCCCATCGCTTCCGCCATGGCCGGAACCATGTCGATATTCGGCACATGGAATATCCAGGACTCGTCATTCACCGGTTTCATGCTTACGATATACGGCACTTCGAAACCCGACTGTATCGCCAGATACATCGAAAAGACCGAATCCTTGCCTCCGGAAAACAACGATGCCAAACGCATGGCCCCTCCAAAGAGTCAAATTAATTTAACATATCCCCATTCACGGGACATGAATGTCGGTGAAATGACCCGGGATGAATTCGCTGAAGCCGTGAAGAAGAATCCCGTGGGGATTTTTGTCATAGGTGCCGTCGAAGCCCACGGACCGCATCTGCCGTTGAACACGGATACCGTGCAACCCGAATGGGTGGCCGAAGAGCTGGTACGCAGAATAGACAACGTTTTGGTTTTTCCTACTATAAATTACGGACTTCATTCTTCCACAAAGAACATGCCCGGAACCATTTCGATTACTTTCGACACGATGAGATCGTTGCTTTACGATGTTCTCGT
Source organism: uncultured Methanomassiliicoccales archaeon (assembly GCA_964588745.1). Classification (GTDB taxonomy): domain Archaea; phylum Thermoplasmatota; class Thermoplasmata; order Methanomassiliicoccales; family Methanomethylophilaceae; genus VadinCA11. Next base: position 9,740 of record CAZPQO010000008.1, read on the forward strand.
TTCCGCTCACGAAAAAGGAATATGCAAATTTCTGATTATGACGGGACACGCGGGTTCGGGACACATGACTGCCTGTTCCGAAGCCTGCAAACGTTTTGTCAGGGAAACGGAATGCAAAGTAATGTTCCTGACGGATTATGACATTGCCGCGGAAAGCCCCGATATGAAGGGCATTGAAGGGGACGGTCACGGAGGCCTGTTGGAAACCTCCAGAGTCTTGGCGATACGCCCGGATTCCGTCAAAGACATCCGTCCGATAGGATTATACTCCGACCAAAGATACATGATTCTCAGTAACGCAGAAGTCTGCTTCCCCGAAGGATTTGCGGGAGATACCACCGATGCTTCCCGCGAGCTCGGCGAAAGAATAAACACCTATGTGGCAGACAGACTCGAAGAGATGATTTTGAATGAACTCGTCTGAAATGGATATAAGCAAGAAAATGGCCGCGGAAGCCGCGGTCGACGAATATATTCAAGACGGAATGACCGTCGGATTGGGTACGGGATCCACCGCATCTTATGCCATAAGGCGACTCGGCGAAAGAGTCTCGGAAGAGAATCTCACACTGACTTGCGTGTCCACTTCCGAAGAAAGTACCGAATTGGGAAGATCCTGCGGTTTGGATGTTGTTCCTTTCGAGGGTACGGGACGTATTGACGTTACAATAGACGGAGCCGACGAGGTCAATCTGCTTTTACAATTGATCAAAGGGTTCGGCGGCGCTTTACTGAGGGAAAAAATCATAGCTTCCGCCACAGACATGGAAGTCATAATAGCCGACCGTTCCAAATTTGTGGATGTCCTCGGTGCCAAAACCGCTCTCCCCGTGGAGGTTCTATGCTTCGGTCACGAACGCACCGGCCTAGCTCTGAATAAATTAGGATGCGAGTCGAAACTCAGAATGACGGGAAGTCTTCCTTTCGTGACTGACGGGGGGAATTTCATTTACGATTGTAAATTCGAAAGCATAGACCGGCCTTACTTCCTTGAGTCGGGGATCAATAATATTCCCGGCGTGGTAGAAAACGGTCTGTTTCTGAACCTTGCATCGGTTGCACTGATAGCGGACGAAAACGGAGTCGAAACCTTCAGAGCTCCCTGAAGAACTTCACACCCTTTTCCAAACGGCCCATCAGACTTCTGGCTTCGGCATCTATGTCGTCGACGATGTCGCCGAACGGCTTGGACAGCGAATAGAGATGCCTTGGGCGTCCTTTGCCCTCAGCACGGATGAATTCTACATTGACCCATCCGCGGTTGATCAATTCCTTAATCGCTATAGATATGCTGGGCTGACTGATTTCAACGACGGCTTCCAATTCGTCGGATGTGACTTTGTCGTTTGCCGCCATGTATTTCAGAATCCTGACGCTGTTCTGACGTATGCCAAGAACACCGAAAAGGTTTTCCGCCAGCACTACTCCGTCATCAGACATTAGTTCTTTATTTTACCTATACCTATATTAATATTTGCATTAATTTAAAAAGGTAGGGATGAACTTGACGTCCAACAGCCTCAGATTTAACAAAGTTAAAAATGATTGTAAGCAAATATATGATGAAACAGTACTGCCAATATAGGAAGCGTAAACCTGCGACAACCTCGACCGAAGAGGTAAATAGACTTATGTTAAGGGGTTGCAGTTTTCATTACAATACGCGCGTTATATGTGGCCCATGAGTAAGCCTATTTATAGGACCTTATTATTAGCACGTTCTGTCCAACGGACAAAGGTGATTTAATAATGAAAATGCCCAGGGCCATTATGACCTACTGTCCTTTCTGTGAGGCTCACGCTCTGCACGATGTGGAGAGGGTCAGGAAGAGAAAGGCCAGTGAGCTGAAATGGGGTCAGAGGAGATTCAGAAAAGTAACCTCAGGATACGGAGGTTTCCCCAGACCCAAACCGGAAGGAAGAGAAAAACCGACCAAAAGAGTGAACATAAGGTACAGATGCACCACGTGCAAAAAGGCACATCTCAAAAGCTGCATCAGGGCCAAGAAGTTCGAACTTACAGAGTGATCAAATGACAGATTTCATCAAAATCAAATGCCAGGACTGCGGAAACGAGCAGATCGCCTTCAGAAAGCCTGCGACAGAGGTTAAATGCCTTGTTTGCGGCTCGACCCTGATCTCCCCCAAGGGAGGCGTGGGTGACATCAAAGGCGAGGTGCTCGAGGTGGTCGGCTGATGTCGAGAGCCAGGGACCTCCCGGAGTATGGCGAACTCGTCGTATGCTCAGTCAAAGATGTAAAGAGTTTCGGAGCTTTCGTGACTCTGGACGAATACGGCGATAAAGAGGGGTTCATACACATACGGGACGTTGCCACTGGCTGGGTAAAATATATCAGAGACTACGTCAGAGAAGGGCAGAAAATAGTCTGCAAAGTCCTGGGCGTGGACTCTAAGAAAAATCACATAGACTTATCCCTGAAATCGGTGAACGCTCACCAGAAAAGGGAAAAGATCCAATTTTGGAAGAATGATAAACGGGCCGAAAAGCTTATGGAAATCATTGCGGAACGGATGTCCGTTTCCGAAAATGAAACATATAAAATATTCGGCAACGAGCTTATCGACGCTTACGGAACGCTGTACGGTGCTTTCGAAAACGCCGTGGCAGATCCGGAATTGTTTTTAAGTGAATTTTCAGGCGAATGGACCGACGTGTTCATGGAAGTCGCCAAGGAGACCATCACTGTATCCACAGTACAGATTGACGGCACCCTTATGATGACTTCCGCGGCACCCAACGGTATCGTGATTATCAAGGAAGCCCTCGAAGCAGGACTGACTGCCGGCGAGGAATTCGATGTGGGAATACACTGCATAGGATGTCCTCGGTACAGAGTGGTCGTGAAAGCCAGAGAGTACAAGGCAGCCGAAGAGATTCTGAAAAATGTAACGGATACTGCCATAAAGTATCTTGAGGACGCAGGAGGAACTGCGACCCTCAAACGTTAAAGCGATTGAATCATATGAACAAGATGATGCGTTGCGTGTGCGGGAGATATACGTTCAAGGAAACGTGTCCCGTTTGCGGGGGTGTCACATCATCCCACGCACCTCCCAGATATTCTCCGGAGGACCGTTACGGCGCATACCGCCGAAAGGCCATTGAAGAGGAGTATGGAGAAAATGGAAAGTATCGTGATTTATGATTCAAAACCGAAACTTAAAAATCCCATTGTCATAGAAGGACTTCCGGGAATAGGCAACGTCGGCAAAATTGCCGCAGATTATCTGTCTTCGGCTTTGAATGCGGAACGTTTTGCTTCCATATACTCGCCCGATTTCCCCCCTCAGGTTCTCATCAACGAAGAAAATGTTGCGGATTTCGCAAGGAACGAACTTTGGTTCGCACGGACCGAAAGCACTGACATCGTGTTCATTCTCGGCGACTATCAGGGTTCTTCTTCCGAAGGTCAATTCCTCATCTGTAAGAAGATAATCAACCTCCTTTTGGAATACGATCCCGCAGAAATTATCACTCTCGGCGGTTACGGAATGGGCACTATCATCGAAACCCCCAGAGTTCTGGGGGCCGTTTCCAGAGTTGAAGTAAAGATAGCCTATGAGAAACTGGGAGTGATTTTTGAACCCGGTGAACCCAAAGGCGGTATCGCAGGAGCCAGTGCAATGTTTCTCGCACTGGGTCAAATATACGGAATAGATTCTATCTGCCTGATGGGAGAGACTGCGGGGTACTTCATAGATCACAAAAGCGCCGCCGCGGTGATGGGAATTCTGGTCAAGAAACTTGATGTCGAAGTGGACACCGAAGAACTTGACGGTCATTCCGCAATGATCGACGAACTTAATCAGAAAGTTCGCGAACTTGAGAGCAGCAGAGAAGTAGAGGAAGACCTGAACTACTTCGGATAAAATCGTTTTTAACCAAAACGGTTTTAAATATGTTGCATATAGTCCTGAATCGTCCCCACCTAGCTCAGTCTGGCCAGAGCGGCTGACTGTAGAGTGTTTCCGGAA
>CAZPQO010000009.1:0-12012 GCA_964588745.1 uncultured Methanomassiliicoccales archaeon
TCGTCAACAGTCAATTTTGCATCTTTGGCTATGACTCCGTCGTCTAAGCCGTCTTCGATATCCCTGAGAATGATATCCAGTTCGTCATAGGACATTCCCATTTCCGATTCGTCGGTCTGCCCTTCCCAGAATCCTGCGGAAGGAGGTTTGTCGATTATTTCCTGAGGCACTCCGATCAGCGAAGCGATTTGTCTTACTTCGGTTTTGTACAACCCCGCCAACGGCGTGAAGTCGCAGGCACCGTCACCGAATTTGGTGAAATATCCGGTCATCATTTCACTCTTGTTGGAAGTCCCCGCAACAATGTAATTCCTTTTCTTGGCAAAATTGTACAGAACGATCATTCTGCACCTGGCGGCTATGTTTCCCCTTTCCAAAGGAGCCTCCACATCGGACAACAATACTGAAGTCAGAGCATCCACGGCGGGTTGGATATCGACTATTTTGTATTCCGTGCCCCACATCTGACTCAGCTCCCGGGTGGTTTTGTAATCCGTTGCGGGAGTTGTTCTGGAAGGCATGAAAACATTCAGAATTCCGGAGGGGTCGATAGCGTCTGCGGCAAGTTTGGTCACAACGGCGGAATCGATGCCTCCGCTCAATCCGATCACCAAACCGGAACATCCTGTGCTTTCGACAACGTCTCTGATGAAATCTTTGATGTATTCCGCATCATCTTCCGTCATTTTCGGAATCCTGTCCGCCATGTTCAACCCTATGGAGTGAAAGATTATAGAAGTGTTTGTCACAAATCCTGGAACAGTCTGTCTGTGGGGTATTTCGGATCTGACGTAACATTGATGCCCAATTTGCGGAACAGTCTTTCTTCCTCATCGGGCAATATTATCGAAGAATGGATGTCACACCCTCTCAATTCGGGAAGACGTTCCAACACCGCCGTCGCGACGGGGTTGGTGGTGGCGCACACCGACAGAGCTATCAGCATTTCCGTTGCCTGCAGACTCGCCCCCGTTTCGCAGAGATATTTTGTTTTGAGATTCTGAACCGGTTCTATGACCGACGGTGAAAGAAGATGGAGAGAATCCGCTATTCCCGCCAAGGTCTTCAGCGCGTTCAGCATCATTGCCGAAGTCGCGGCAAGGAGCGATGAGGTTTTTCCGGTGACTATCGTTCCGTCCCGCAACATAATCGCCGCAACCGGCATTTCCTCAAAATGGGGATGTTCGTGAACGGTGACGGCAACCTTTCTGTCACCGGGGTTCACATTCGCCTGTTTCATCAGAATTTCCATCTTCTTCACGGTGGAGGAAGATTCCCTTCCGCGTTTCTTTCCGCAGACCGCTTTGTAATACCGTCTCAGTATCTCTTCTTTGGATGCGTCGGAAACAACGGTTTCGTCGGTTATGCAGTAACCGGCCATATTCACCCCCATGTCGGTAGGCGATTTGTACGGGGATTCTTTGTAAATTCCTTCAAAGATAGATTTCAGAATGGGGAATATGTCTATATCCCGGTTGTAACTCACAGCGGTAACGTTGTAAGCTTCCAGGTGGAAAGGATCGATCATATTCATATCATCCAATTCCGCGGTGGCCGCTTCGTATGCGATATTCACCGGATGTTTGAGGGGGAGATTCCATACCGGGAATGTTTCGAACTTCGCATAACCCGAACGGATGCCCCGTTTACTGTCCCGGTATATCTGGGACAGGCACACGGCCATCTTGCCGCTTCCCGGTCCGGGAGCCGCAACGGCAACCAAAGAGCGGGTGGTTTCGACATAATCGTTTTTGCCGAATCCTTCATCGCTGATTATATGTTCCAGATCCGAAGGGTATCCTTCGATGAGGTAGTGTTTGTAAACTCTCACGTTAAGGGATTCAAGTTTTGAACAGAATGCGTCCGCGGATTTCTGTCCGCCGTAATGGGAGACCACCACTCCGCTGACGTGAAGTCCGACATCCCGGAACATGTCGATCATTCTCAGCACTTCAAGGTCGTAGGTTATGCCTATGTCGTTTCTGAGTTTGTTTCCGTCAATGTCGCATGCGCTTATGACCACGACAATTTCAACATAGTCTTTCATCGTGGACAGCATTTTTATCTTGCTGTCGTGAAGAAAGCCCGGAAGTACCCTCGACGCATGATAATCGTCAAAAATCTTGCCTCCGAACTCCAGGTACAGTTTGCCTCCGAACTCGGAAATCCTTTCCCTTATGCTTTCGGACTGCAACTCCAAATATTTTTGGTTGTCGAACCCCGATTTGACAGTCGACGGCAACTGGGAATTTTTCATACCCGAATAACCTTTACGGCAATATTAAACGTATTGGTCTGTGATCGAACAGATACAAACACGGCGATAAAATTCTGGCACCTGTTTTTATTTTTACCCTTCATTGATTGTGGACATGTACGGGGTTAGGGCGGCATCAAAGAAAATTATCAGAAAGTTATTAATGTGAGTACAAAATGTTCTGTTTGCAGCCGAGATAGCCCAGCCCGGTAAGGCGCGAGCCTGGAAAGTTCGTGGCGATTCGCCTCGGGAGTTCAAATCTCCCTCTCGGCGCCATTCTTACACATTGCACTCTGAATCAAACCGATTTCTAGACGGGATATATCACTTGAATGGGATGGGAAGTTCTCATGAATCTGTCTCCGAACACAGAACAAAGACAAGAATCCCACATTTCCGATTCAACATACTTATGTCACATGTTGGAACGATACTATAATTAATATAGGGCAGATATTCAGCAGGATTAAAATGATAGTGAACGCAGAACTGTACGTCAAGGATCTACCGGGTCGGCTCGTAGGTTCCCTGGAACCCATATCCATGGTTGACGGGAACATCAAAGGGGTCGTCCACGACCGTGAGCAGATCGTAAACAACAGAATCTCGCTCAACGTCACATTCGAGGTGGAAGATTCCACAAGACTGAAGGAGTTGGAAGAAATCTGGAAAGCCAGAGACGTCATTGTGTCCAGCATTGACTCTGTTTACAAAACATACCCTATGGAATATTTGCTTATCGGACACCTGACTGCGACCTACATCGAAAATCTTATGGACGAGGCCGCAAAGAAAGTCAGGGTGGCCGCGATAGACATGAGATATTCGTCCAAGGATCTTCATGACAACAGAACTGCGATGATATCCGTAAAGGTACGCGAAAAGGAAGACATCGGAAAATTGGATGCCTTTTTGAGAACCGCGTGCAAAGAAAGCAATATGACCTATGTCAGGGGGCTCTGAAATGCGCGTATTCATAGCGGGATTCGGAACCGTGGGACAGGGCGTTGCCGAAGTCATAGCGTCCAGAAAAGAATTTTTCCTGAACAGGTACGGTAAAAACATAAAAATCGTCGGCGTGATGGATTCATCGACTTACGTAACGGATTCCGAAGGGCTCGATCCCCTTGAACTGGTTTCCGTGAAGAAGGAAACGGGCAAAGTCGGAAAGGAAACGTACTCCGATGCTTTGAAAATCCTCGACTCTGTGGAATACGACACATTGGTTGAAGCTAGTCCCACAGATTACGATACGGGCGGTCAGGGATTGAAAAACATCGTTCATGCCCTTGAATGCAAAAAGGATGTCGTTACGACCAACAAAGGACCCCTCGCCATAAAATTCGGCGACCTGATAGCCCTTGCGAAGAAGAACAAGTGCAAACTGAAATTCGAAGGCACGGTTGCGGGAGCGATGCCGATAATCAATCTATGCCACGACAATCTGATAGGTGAGAATATACATTCAATCAGAGGCATTCTCAACGGAACCTGCAATTACATACTCAGTAAAATGGACAGCGGACAGCCTTTCGACCAAGCGTTGAAAGAAGCTCAGCAACTGGGATATGCGGAAACCGACCCCTCCGGGGACGTGGAAGGATACGACAGCGCCTGCAAAGTCGTTATTCTTGCGAATTCCGTATTCGACAGAAACGTCACGTTGTCCGATGTTTCCATAACGGGAATTACCGGAATCACGGAAGAAGCCATATCTTTGGCAAAATCCAGAGATATGGTTATCCGCCTCATAGGGGAAGTCGGCAACGACATACTTGAGGTTGCCCCGAGGCTTGTGCCCAAGGGACATCCTCTGGCAGTGTCCGGTACATTGAATGCCGCACAGATCCAAAGCGATCTTGCCGGTCCGATTGCCATATCGGGACGGGGTGCGGGAAGAACAGAGACCGCTTCGGCGGTACTCAGCGATCTGATATCAGTGATGGATGACCGAAAGGAGTAAGCAATGACAGTAATAGTCTACGATACCACTTTGCGTGACGGCGCACAGGGAGAGGGAATATCCTTCTCGCTGCAGGATCGTATAGAAGTTTTGAAAGAACTCGATGAATTCGGAATAGACTTTGTGGAATGCGGGTGGCCCGGTTCCAACCCCATGACCGACGAGTTCTTTGCCGCCGCAAAAGAAATGGGTTTGAAGAACACCGAAATAACTGCCTTCGGCAGCACGAGGAGAAGGGACATCGAAGCGAAAGACGATTCCAACCTTAATGCTCTGATTGCTTCCGGCGCCAAATGGGCATGTATTTTCGGAAAAACCTGGGATTTCCAGGTTGAACAGGTTCTCAACACAACCAAAGAGGAAAACCTCGCCATGATAAGAGACAGCGTCTCCTATCTCATAGAGAACGGAATGCGCGTAATGTTCGACGCGGAACACTTCTTCGACGGATATGCTTCGGATCCCGAATACGCATTGGCCTCCATCGGAGCCGCTGCGGAAGCCGGCGCCGAGTGGTTGGTCCTCTGTGAAACAAACGGAGGAGCGATGCCCTATGAAGTCGAAGAAGCGGTTTCCGCCGTGAAGGAAAGATTCAAAGATGTGGCCATCGGAATCCACTGTCACAACGATACCGAGATGGCGGTTGCCAACTCCGTTTCCGCCGTAAAGGCGGGAGCGACCATGGTTCAGGGCTGCATAAACGGAATAGGGGAAAGGACCGGCAACGCGAATCTGTGTTCGATAATCCCCAATGTCATGTTGAAGATGGGCAGGAAAACCAACATCAAAGACCTTTCAAAGATAACGGGTCTTTCGAAATTCGTGGGAGAAGTCGCCAATGTGGCGCCTCCGTCCTCTTTGCCCTATGTGGGTGAGAACGCTTTCGCCCACAAAGGCGGAACCCATGTTTCGGCCATGATGAAGGACACCCGTACGTACGAGCACATCGATCCCGCCGCGGTGGGGAACAGAAGGAAAGTCCTTATATCCGATCTGTCGGGAAGAGCCAGCATAATAGAGAAGCTCGGTGAACTCGGAATAACCGCGGATAAAAGCGACAGCGGACTGATAACGGAAACCGTCAAAGAGCTGGAGTCCAAAGGTTATCAGTTCGAAGGTGCGGACGCAAGTTTCGAACTCCTCGTAATGAGAATGAGAGGGGAATTCAAACCGTACTTCACCATAACGGGATTCAGACTCTTCATCGATGAAGAAGATGAAAAATTCACTTCGGAAGCCAGTATAAAGGTCAAAAACAGAGACGGGGAGACAGAACATACCGCGTCGGACGGGGACGGACCCGTCAACGCATTGGACAACGCACTGAGAAAAGCGTTGTCCAAATTCTTCCCGATCATAGACAACATACGCCTTTCCGATTACAAAGTCAGAGTGCTTGACGAAAAGTCGGCAACCGCCGCCACGGTGCGGGTTCTGATAAGATCCACCGACGGGTCCGACAGTTGGACCACCGTCGGAGTGTCCCAGAACGTCATCGAAGCTTCGCTCATAGCTTTGGTGGACTCCCTGGAATACGCCATAATGATTAACGAGAGGAAGGCAGTGAAATGAACAAGACCATAGTAACCCTGGTCGGCAAAGACAATGTGGGAATAATCGCCGCCGTGTGCAATTATTTCGCGGACAACAATATCAATATTCTTGATATCAAACAGACCACCGTTGACGTTTACATCAACATGATGATGATTGTCGACACGGACAAGTATGAAAAATCCTTCGTGGAACTTTCCGAAGATCTCAAAAAAGTCGGAGAGAGCGTAGGATGCATCATACAGGCGCAGCATGAAGACATTTTCAATATGATGCACAGGATCTGATTCCATGGTCGACTTCGAAGAGGTCTTTGAAACCAACGCCATGATCAAAGAGGAGAGTCTTGACGTCAGAACCATAACCATGGGTATCAACCTGATGAGTTGCTGCGATTCCGATTTGGACAAACTCTGCGACAATATTTACAACAAAATCGTCGAAAAGGCGAGAAATCTCGTTTCCGCGGGAGATGCCATCGGCCTGAAATACGGCATTCCGATTACAAACAAACGCGTTTCCGTGACTCCGATATCATTGGTCGGAGCATGCGCCTGCAAAACATCAAAGGACTTTGTCAGGATTGCGGAAGCTTTGGACAAAGCGGCCGAAGAAGTGGGAATAAACTTCATAGGCGGATATTCCGCCCTGGTCGAGAAGGGGATGTCCGATGCGGATACTTTGCTTATCGAATCGATACCTGAAGCATTGTCGACGACTGAGAGAGTGTGCGGTTCCGTTTCGGTTGCATCCACAAGAACCGGAATCAATATGGATGCGGTCCGCAAAATGGGCGACATTATCCGCAAAACCGCGGAATTGACAAAGGACGGGGATTCCATCGGATGCGCCAAACTTGTGGTGTTCTGCAACCCTCCGGACGACAATCCGTTCATGGCCGGCGCCTTTCACGGAGTAACCGAACCGGAGACCGTAATCAACGTAGGCGTTTCCGGCCCGGGCGTTGTCAAAACATCCGTTGCTCAGGTCAAAAACGAAAACTTTGAAGTTCTGTGCGAAACCATCAAGAGAACCGCTTTCAAGGTCACAAGAATGGGTCAGTTGGTCGCGAAGGAGGCGTCCGCAAAGCTCGGAGTGCCTTTCGGCATTGTGGATCTGTCACTGGCACCCACTCCCGCAATAGGAGATTCCATTGCGGATATCCTTGAAGAAATGGGTATAGAAAGAACCGGCGCACCGGGCACGACCGCGGCGCTGGCCATACTTAACGATCAGGTAAAGAAAGGAGGGGTCATGGCTTCTTCCTACGTAGGAGGATTGAGCGGCGCTTTCATCCCCGTGTCCGAGGACAGTTCCATGGTCCGTGCGGTGGAATGCGGCGCACTGACCATAGAGAAATTGGAAGCGATGACCTGCGTATGTTCCGTCGGATTGGACATGGTAACCATTCCCGGAGACACTCCCGCCACTACCATTTCCGGAATAATCGCCGACGAAATGGCCATCGGAATGGTAAACAACAAGACGACTGCGTGCAGACTGATTCCTGTCATCGGAAAAGGACCGGGAGAGTATGCGGAATTCGGCGGATTGTTGGGGTCTGCACCGGTTATGAACGTGAGCAAATTCGGTTGCGAAGGGTTTGTAAACAGGGGCGGAAGAATTCCTGCTCCGATACACAGTTTCAAAAACTGATCCTTTCCATCGCCATGGGCGTCATTGTGAAGAATCTCACAGAGGGACTACCACAGGTATCCCTCTTATTTTTTCCACACAAACTTCCAGTCCGTACACTTCGCTGATGTTCTCTTCGGTTAGGGCCTCATGCCCTCCCGCGAAACATATTTTGCCGTCCTTCATAAGTATGAATTTGTCGGAATGTCTTATAGCCAGATTCAGATCGTGCATGGTTACCACAGCGCCCATGCCGTTGTTTCTGATCACGTTGCTTATGAGTTGCATTATTTTGTACTGATTGGAAAGATCGAGATTGCTGGTCGGTTCGTCAAGAAGCATTACCTTGGGTTGTTGAACCAAAGCTCTGGCGATCTGAACTATCTGATATTCCCCACCGCTCATTTCGTCAACGTATTTCAAAGCCTTATCTTCAAGACCGACAAGATTGATGACCCGTTCCGTTATCGTAAGATCTCTTTCGGTGACAGTATAATCAATGTGGGGTCTCCTGCCCAACAGAACACTGTCGAAAACCGTTGTTCTGGACGTGTCGCCTCTTTGAGCCACATATCCCAGATTTTTTGCAGTTTCGTTTCGGTTCATGCGCGAAACTTCGACACCGTCCACGAGAACACTGCCTGCTTCGGGGGTGAGAATCCGGTTTATGCACTTGATCAGGGTTGTTTTGCCCACTCCGTTGGGTCCCAAAAGCGCCAACACTTCTCCTTCTTCGACACTGAAAGATAAATCGTTCAAAACATTGGAGCTTTTGTATGCGAAGGATACCCCTCCCACTTCCAATATCAACGTCTGCTCCTCCTGATCAGTAAATATATGAAAAGCGGCCCGCCCAACATGGATGTGATGATTCCCACAGGGATTATGACCGGATACTGTATTACCAAGCCCAATCCGTCCGCAGATACCATCACCAATGCTCCGATAATCATGGACATCGGCAACAGGAACCGGTGATCGCTTCCGATGACCATTCGGGCTATATGCGGCCCCAACAGACCGATGAATGCAATCACTCCAAAGAAGGACACTATGACCGCGGTCAGCAGCGATGCCAGTATCATACTGACGGTTCTCACACGGACAGTGTTCACGCCTAAACCTTTGGCACTGTCTTCACCCGCTTCCATTGCGTTTAAATCCCACCTTTTGAAAAAGAAATACAATACCGAAACAAACAGCACTACCGCGATAATCAGATTGAGCGACCATGTTGCTTTTCCCAAATCTCCGAAAGTCCAGGAGACGATGTTGCCCAATTGGGTATCCGAAGCGATGAATTGCATATAGGACAGCGCGGCGGTGAACATCGCGCTCATTGCAATTCCGGCAAGCACCATGGTTTCGGAACTTATTCCGGTAACCTTTGTAAGCAACAGTATGGCGCCGATGGCGCCGAGACTTGCTATGAAGGCACAAAGCGTCGTTACGTATGGATTGCTTATCGTTACCACCGTGGTGATGGTGGATCCCGCCCCCAGAAATATTATTGCGAACGAAGCGCCGAAAGCGGCAGCATTCGACAAACCCAACGTCGAAGGGGACGCCAGGGGGTTTCTCAGTATACATTGCATCACGGTTCCCGCAAGACCCAGTCCCGCACCCGCCATAACGGCGCCCAGTATCCGTACCATCCTTATGTTCCAAACAACGTTGCCCCGCCCTGTTGTGTCTAAGGTAAAAATATATTTCACGACGTCGGCGAACTTGATGGAAATGGGACCGTTCTGAGCGGCGATCAACACAGCCGACAATAGCAATAGCAGGGCCACTAAAACCGCAAGACTTTTTCTCTTGGTATACCTGGCATACATGTCTCTCAAAGGACTGTCTTCGATGTCCGTGGAGAACAGATTGATGCCGTTTTCGTTGCCGTTTTCGTTGCCGCTCATTGGTTGTCCCCGTAAATGTAAGGTGTTTTTGTGAGGTTTGAATTCTGTTCAATTGACGCAATCGCCGTATGCTCAACCGTCCAAAAATACGCAATCTTAGGTCAGCGGTAACGTTACCTTACCGCATCCTCCCTGTATCGCTTCAATCTGAGCGTATGTGACGCCCATTCCTTTGAAATAGAGTTCCATTACTTCATCCGCCTTTGTTTCAAAGTCCCAATCGTAAAGGCCCCCGTTTACCACGGAAGCCACATAGAAAGCGTTGACCAATTGATTCTCCCAATTGTTCATGTAGCATTTGGTGACCATGTTGGAATATATATTATCGTTTTTGATTGCGTTGATTTCCTTGTAATTGTCGTAACCCGCAACTATCTCATTTACTATATCCTGAAGTTGAACCGCATCAAGGAATATGATGTCAGGATTGTAAACAATGAGAGTCTCGTTCAGAACTATGTACGGTTCTTTGTTGTCCGCTTCCGGCATAGCGTTCGGGACTTTGGACAAATCGAAAGGTTGGAAATTGCCGGTACCTTTCAGAAAGCCGGGATTGCCTTGGAAGTACATGCCACCGGCATATGCTTTTCCGTCATAGGTTCCGGTAACCTTTGAAGTTATATCCTCGATAAGAGACTTCGTTCCGTCAACCAATTCCCGGGCTCTGTCTTCCTTGCCCAAAAATTTACCAAGATTCAACAGTTGCGTGAAATATTTATCATTGATTTCATAGGCATTGTTGACTGCGTACACCGTAATGCCGGTCCTGTCCTGCAATAAATTTACTGCGGTAAGATCGATCGATGATGTGATTACAACGTCAGGATCGCATTCTATCAGACTTTCGGCATCAGTAGCCACTCTGGGAAGCTGATCCAATGTTTCTTTGTATACTGCGTAAAATGTCTGATCCGAAGACTGATAAAATGCGCCTTGCGGTTCGACGCCTACAACTCTGTCCACTGAAGAGAGATAGGAAACAAGCCTTAACGAGCCTGCCCCCATACAAACGATCGAATTGATTTCCTCCGGTAACTTCACGTCTCTTCCGAGTTCGTCCGTTACGGTTTCCCCGGAGGAACTTTCGTTTCCGGATAATGAGAGAATGACCGTTGCGACACCTGCCACAACCAGAATTGCTACTATTGCCACTACATTTATCTTACTTTTCACAACATCACGCCCAACCTGCATCTTTGATTATGAGTAACACAAGTAGTTAAACAAGTATTATTAATGTTTCTGTTAACTTTTAATCGTAACACTAAGTATTACGAATAAATTTTATTTTACTTTATAATTCTATTCAAAAATCCGGGCGTTGATGCGGATATCGGTTGTGATCATTGCGATATAAAAATGAGAAAATAATTTTTCACAAAGTATGACCGGACAGAATTAGAGTATTTTCCGTTAACCGGATTTTTATGACTGGTACTACAGAAGAATCCGACCTTGACCATTCATGATACAATCCTGAATTGAAGATGTAAAATCAAATCATAAGAACAAATAATGAGAAAGGAAGGAAAATTGTTATTCCCTCTTCAATCGGAAGAGGGAGGCACCTAAATGCGCAAGGTGGGAGCAGAGGGATTTGAACCCCCATCAGCGGGTTTCCACCACGGGGGGAGCGACCCCCCATGAAATTATTGAGTCATCGCTCCAGTTATTCATCATAACTCAGCCAACTCAATTCAATCACACTCGATAACTGGAGCCCGCCAGTCTGCCAGGTTAGCCTATACTCCCTTGGGATGAATGTGATTTCATCACTGTTTGCGCATCTTGGCTGCTCTCTTTCTCCTTCTCATCTTCTTTTTGCGCCATTTCCAGCGTTGATTGCCGGCTTTTTTCCAGGCGCGTGAACTTCTTTTCATGATCTTCTCCTCTGTTGAATATCTGCCTGTGAGCAGTGCATGGCGGGCCCGTCGGGAATTTCGGTTTCTTTATTGTTGAAACTTTCGAACCCGAGGCGTCTGGCTTAGAAGGCCAGCGCTATATCCAGGCTAAGCCACAGGCCCGCAAATGGGACAAACGCCTTTACTCATTTAAAGGTTTACATAAGTGACATTATGTTCCCAATGATGCGGAATATTTGAGGTATACATCGTAGAGAGAACCGTATCCCATCGCGATGCTGACTCCCTCGGCAATGCACAGAAGACCCAGCAGGAAAAGCAACGGCCACCAATTCAAAATTTTCCCGAACACTTTAATCAATTCCTCTGCGAAGTTTGTAATCATATACACAATTGCACCGATAACCACAGCCAGTATGATTCTGGGCCATCCGCTGGCAAGTAAAGATACGTCTACCTTCCACACAAACGTGCCTTCCAGAGATCCCAGCAGAACATATGCTATTATCATTACGAACAATGCCAGCAAGGCGGCGAAATGGACTTCCCGGAACGGTCTTATGATTAAGGCGAATCCTCCGACCGCGACTATTACCGCAGTGGCCGTATTCAGAACGCTCCATCCGGCGACCGCGATATACAGCATAGCCACACCGGCCACCAGTCCGAAGAACATAGAGGATTTGTATTTAGTGGATTCTTTGTTTTTCAGATAAAGGAAAACGATGATTACCGCCATTATCCCACCCAGTATCAGAACCAATTCAGTGGAGGAGTCCATTAACCATTCCAGAATTTCATCGACTTCCATGTTTGCGAAATACACTC
>CAZPQO010000010.1:0-11424 GCA_964588745.1 uncultured Methanomassiliicoccales archaeon
CCACGGTTTATATAGTTAAATTTTGTTTACCGCAGTATCACTACGAAATCAGTAGAGGTAACTATATGGTTGACAGTCTGGACAAACTCATTATCGAGATGCTCAAAAAAGATTCAAGACGCCCCTTTGTGGAGATAGCCAGTAACTTGGGTGTATCCGAAGGGACCATCAGAAGCAGAGTGCACAGGATGACGGAAATGGGAGTCATCCGCGGATTCACGATAAAGACCAGTTCCAAGAATGTCAAGGCCCTTGTGGAGATACGTGTAAACGTTAACACGGATACAGAAAAAATTGCCGAAGAACTTGCGGAATATGACGGAGTCACCGAGGTTTTTGAAGTTACGGGAGATCAGGACATCATCGCCATCGTCGACGTTGATTCCTCTCAGAAGCTGAACGAGATCATAGAGAAAGTCAGAAGGTACGACAATACTCTGAGCACCAGGACCAAATTGATATTGAAAGAACACTTTGGGGGAGCTTGAAAATGTTTGCAGGATGTTCCACGGCGCTGATCACGCCTTTCAGAGACGACGGTACGATCGACGAAGAAGCTTTCAGACGGCTGATTGATTTCCAGGAAGAAAACGGAGTGGACACCATCGTCCCCTGCGGTTCCACCGGAGAATCCGCGACTTTGAGTGCGGAAGAACACATCGAAGTCATAGAAATTGCCGTGGATCAGGTCAAACGTGCCAAAGTATTGGCCGGTGCAGGCAGCAATTCCACTTCCGAAGCGATATCTTTCAGCAAACACGCGGAAGACGTGGGCGCCGACGGCGTACTTTCGATTTCGCCCTATTACAACAAACCCACTCAGGAAGGAATTTACCTTCACTACAAATCCATAGCCGAAGCCACGGAGATACCCATTGTCGTGTACAACGTTCCGGGAAGGACGGGATCCAACATCACGTCGGAAACCATGCTCCGCATGGCCGAAATACCGGGAATCGACGCGGTCAAGGAGGCCAGCGGAAACGTCGGACAAGTGCAGAGGATTCTTGCGGAAAGGCCGAAGGGATTCGAAGTCATAAGCGGCGATGACGCGCTGACCTATCCGATTATGGCCATGGGAGGCGACGGAGTCATATCCGTGTCCGGAAACTGCTGTCCCGCACGCATGAGCAAAATGGTTCACCTCATGCAGGATAAGAAATTCTCCGAAGCATTGGAAATCTGCAACGAACTCGTGCCGTTGTTCAACGGTCTGTTCATCGAGTCCAATCCCATACCGGTAAAGTATGCAATGAAGAGGCTGGGTTTCGGAAACGGAATTCCGAGACTTCCCCTTACGCCTTTGAGCGAAGTGGGCGAGAAGTACCTGGTTCCCATTCTTGAAGAATTGGGTTTGTGATCGGTATGACGGATGTTGTTGTCGGAGGCGCCACCGGCAGGCTCGGAAATATAATTTGCCGGTTGATTTCGGAATCCGACGATCTTTGCCTGGTGGGCGCGGTGGTTTCGGAAAAAAGTCACCGTCTGGGAGAAAATGTCTACGGCGTCGAAGCGACGGGTTCCGAGGGATTGAAGGAACTCGTGAAAAACGCCGATGTGTACGTTGACGTCACCACTCCCGATGCGGCGGCGAAAGTCGTTGCCGACATTCCGGAAACCGGTTGCAATCTGGTCATCGGAACGACGGCGATATCCGAAAAGGTGCTGAGCCGGATGACGACCAATACCGCAAAGTACGGAACGTCGTCGCTGATTACCGCAAGTTTCGCTCCCGGGATCAACGTGTTCTGGAAGGCCTGCGAAATACTGGCGGGATATCTTTCGGATTACGATATGGAAATACTCGAATCCCACCACAGCGGGAAGATTGATTCTCCCTCGGGAACCGCAATCGAAACCGCAAACAGACTGATGACCGCGGGAACTAAGGAAGTTCTCTGCGGAAGACAGGGCGAAGTGGGTGCCAGAGGCAAGGAAATAGGAATACATTCAATCAGAGCGGGAGACATCGTCGGGGACCACACGGTGTGTTTCGCCAAAAATTCGGAACTCATAGAATTGACGCACACAGCAAACTCCCGCGAAGTCTTTGCACAGGGGTGTCTGAGTTCCGTACGCTGGATCGCGGATAAAAAAGACGGAAAGGTCCACAACATGGAAGAGGTATTAGGAATATGTTGACAGTCATGAAATTCGGAGGATCGAGTATGGCATCCTCCGACGCATTCAAGAAAGTGGCAGACATAATCGCATCGACGGAAGGGAACAAAGCGGTGGTCGTATCGGCGGTGGCCGGGGTCACGAACTTTCTTGTGGGTGCGGTGGAAGAGAAAGAAATCGATTACGAAGGAATTCTGAAGGCCTTCTCCGATAAACACATCGAGATAGCCGAACAGCTTTTTGACGAGAAATACATGAAAATATTCATGGAAGCCTTCGATGAAAGAATGAATTCTTTCGAGAACGCCCTCAGAGGAGATCGGACAGACCCCTATTACATGGATGCGATTTCTTCGTCGGGAGAAAGGTTTTCGTCACTGATTCTGTCCCATCTTCTGATATCTCTCGGAAACGAATCGGTTCCGTTCACGTCGGCGGCCGCAGGAATATACGCCGCCGGCATACCGTTGGCGGGTCACGCGGATCTTAAACGCACAAAGGCCGAAGTGAACATGAGGGTCAAACCCATGTTAGACCAGGGAGTCATTCCCGTGATAACGGGATTCTACGGAATGACCGGTGAAGGGAAACCCCTCACTTTTGGCCGCGGAGGCTCCGATTATTCCGGTGCGATAATAGCCAACGCGCTTGAAGCCGACGAACTTCAGATATGGACCGACGTGGACGGATTCATGTCCGCGGACCCCCGCATGGTCAACGATGCCGTGCCCATAAAGGAAATGAATTACGGAGAAGCCGCGGAACTGGCATATTTCGGAGCCAAGGTTCTGCACCCGAGGACGATAGAACCCGCGAGGCAGAGACATATCCCCGTGAGGGTGAAGAATACTTTCAATCCCGATTCTCCCGGTACGTTCATACATCACCTCAGAGGTCCGCAGAACGGATTGCTGATGAGTGTTGCCGTGAAAACCGACTTGTCGATAATCACGATAAGCTCTGCGGAAATCGCTTTCCGTCCGAGCATCGTCGCCCACATAATCGAAAAATTCGCAGAGAAAAATGTGATAATATATTCCATATCCACATCTTTGTCCACCGTGGCTTTCCTGTTGCACAACAACGATATGCCGGACGTCCTCAATCAGCTGAATCACCTGGTTGAAACGGATATAGAAAAGATAAACGTGAAGAGCGATGTTGCGCTCATATGCTGTGTCGGAGACGATCTCCTTGACAAATGCGGAGTGTCGGGAGACATATTCGGAGTGGTGAAGGACGTGGGAACAAATGTGGAAATGATTTCCGAAGGCGCTTCGGATTCCTCTCTCAACTTCGTTGTGCCCATGGAAATGCTTGTAAGCACGGTAAGGGCTCTGCATGCCCGATTTGTGAGGGAATGAAAATGGAAGATTACGAATCGGATAACGGAAGAATGGTGATCGGCGGAGTATACGCGGGAGACATTGCCGATGAATTCGGCACTCCGGTTTACGTTACCGACGAACAGAGACTCAGAGAAAACTACCGCAGAATTTACGAAGCTTTTTCCAAAGAGATGAACACCGTCGTCAACTATGCCTGCAAAGCCAACAGCAATCTTGCCGTTCTCAGCATTCTTGAGGAAGAAGGTTCCCATATAGACGCCGTATCCGTCGGCGAAGTTGAATCCTGCATCAAGGTCGGATTCACCGCCGACAGAATTCTTTACACCGGAGTCAACGTCAGCAACGAAGAACTGAAAGCGGTTTCCGATTTGGGCGTGACGATAAACATCGATTCGGAATCCGAATTGGAGAGGCTGGCGAAAATCAGCCCCGGCCATAAAATATCCGTGAGAATAAATCCGGATGTGGGAAGCGGTCACAGCGATGCAGTGATTACCGGAAAGAAAGGAACCAAATTCGGCATTCCTTCCGAAAGAGCCGTCGAAGTCTATGCCAGAGCCAAAGAGCTCGGGTTTGACATCAGGGGAATTCATGCGCACATAGGCTCCGGAGGAAGCGATATCTATCCCTTCATGGACGCCGCCGAGGTGCTTTCCGAACTTACCAATGAGATCAAAGATATCGGCATCGATTTGGAATTCATAGACGTGGGCGGAGGATTCGGAGTTCCTTACAAAATGAACGAGGATCCCATGAGCATAGACGAACTGGCCATCGAAGTCACGGACATCATCAAAATGCAGACCGACGTTGAGACGATTTACATCGAACCCGGCAGATACATTGTCGCGGACACCACAGTTCTTCTGACAAGATGCGTGGACGTCAAAAATCTGGGAACGAAAGGCTTCGTCGGCGTGGACGCGGGAATGAACAACCTCGTGCGCCCCGCGATGTACGGTTCCCATCACCATGTGGCCATCGTCGACAAATTCGGCAAAGCCTGCACCGCCAGGTATGACGTGGTGGGTCCCATATGCGAGACGGGAGACCATCTGGCACTGAACCGGGTTCTTCCCGATCCCGAAGAAGGGGACGTGATCGCGGTATACACCGCAGGGGCTTACGGATTCTCCATGTCCAGCAATTACAACTTAAGGCCTCAGTGCAGAGAAGTGTTGGTGAACAACGGGAAGGCCGAACTCATACGGGAAGCCCAGACCATGGAAGACCTCTGGAAACACCAGACGATACCGGAGAGGCTCAGGAAATGAATTTCCTGAAATACCACGGATTGGGAAACGATTTCGTCATCCTTGACGGCACCGACGGAAATCTGAAAGTGGATAACGAATGGTGCAGATGGGCCTGTGACAGAAACTTCGGAATCGGCGCCGACGGCGTTCTGTACGTAATGCCCGGAGAAAACACGGACATTACGATGAGAGTCATCAACGCAGACGGTTCCGAAGCGGAAATGTGCGGAAACGGCATCCGTTGCGTTGCAAAGTACGCCTACGACCACGGTGTCGTGAATAAGAAAAAATTCCTGATACACACCCTTGCCGGAGATTTGGAAGCCCTTGTCTCTTTGGGAGAAGACAAAAAAGTCTCAACGGTGACCATAGACATGGGCGCCCCGGTATTGGACGGCCGTTCCGTTCCCGTAGATCATGACGGAGAATTCATCAACCAAGGATTCAACGTGGACTCGCTGAGAATCAAAGGCACCGCCGTGTCCATGGGAAACCCCCATTTCGTCACCTTTACAAAACTCGAAGATGAAACCGTCGACAGATTGGGGCCCATGATCGAAAAACATGAGTTTTTTCCCAACAGAACCAATGTGGAGTTCTGTAAGGTCTCCGACGGCGACATACACGTCCGCGTTTATGAACGGGGGGCCGCGTGGACTTTGGCCTGCGGCACGGGTGCCTGCGCGTCCACGGTTGCGGCCGCTTTGATCGGACTTGTTCCTTTCGACGAACCGGTAAACGTGAAATTGCCCGGCGGATGGCTGAAAATAACCGTGAACAAAGATTTGGACCGCGTCCTCATGGAAGGACCTGCGGAATTCGTATTCAAAGGAGAGATGTGAAATTATGAAATATGTACAATCAGAAAGACTCCGGAAACTGCCGCCCTATCTCTTCGTAAGATTGGAGGAACTCACTTCCAAGAAGAAGGAAGAAGGCGTTGACATGATCGATTTCGGTATCGGGGATCCGGACCTTCCGACCCCCGAACCCATCGTCGAAGCGATACAGGAAGCCATGGCTTTGAACAAAAACCAGAAATACTCTTCGTCCCAGGGCGAAAAGGATCTTCGTGTGGCGATTGCCGAGTGGTACAAGCGGAGATACGATGTGGACGTGGATCCGAACACTCAGGTCTGCGTTACTCTCGGTTCCAAAGAAGCGATTTTCAACATCGCTCAGGCTTTCGTGAACCCGGGAGAAACCATTATCGCTCCCAGCCCGGGATATCCGGTGTATTCGGGTGCTTCCGTGCTGTTCAACGAAGCGGAATGCGCAAGCGTCAACCTCAGACCGGAGAACGACTGGCTCCTGGACGTGGACGACTGTCCCGACGATGCCAGAATGCTGTATCTGAACTATCCGAACAATCCCACGGGAGCAACCTGCGATGTCGACTATCTCAAAAAAGTCGCCGGATGGTGCGACGGAACCGACACGATTCTTTCCTACGACAACGCATACTGCGAAATGTGCTACGACGGATACCGGGCGCCTTCGGTTATGCAGGCCACCGAAAATGCCATCGAATTCGGTTCATTTTCCAAAACCTTCAACATGACCGGATTCAGACTGGGATACGCGGTGGGCCATCCGGATCTCATATCCGGCCTCAAGAAGTGCAAAGGACAGATAGATTCCGGCGCACCCGTCTTTGTGCAGAAAGGAGGCATCAAAGCCCTCAGCATGTACGGAGAAGACGGTTCCGTACCCGTTGCGGTTCAGGAGAACATGAACGTTTACGCCGAAAGAAGAACCGCCATAGTCGAAGGCCTCAGGGAACTGGGATTCGACGTGAAAATGCCCAGAGGCACTTTCTACGTTTGGTTCGACTGCGGAATGTCTTCGGCGAAATTCACGGAAAAACTGATTGATTGCGGTGTGGTCTTCACTCCGGGATCGGGATTCGGAAAGTCCGTGGACAATTACGTCAGAGTGGCTACCACTCAGCCCCTGAACAGAATCGAAGAGGCTTTCGAAAGACTCGGCAAAGTGCTCTGATCACTCCGAAAACTTTTTTTTGGAGTGCTTGAGGGCTTCCACCACGGGCAGAGGTCTGCCCATAAGGAAGGACTCGAGCGCTCCACCCCCCGTACTTGTGTAAGCAAAACTGTCGGACAGATTGAACTTCTCCGCCGCGGCGCCGGTATGGCCTCCGCCTATGACCGATTGCCCCTTGCTGTCTATCATCGCCTTCATCAGCACGTGAGTCCCCACGGCGAAATCCTCCTCTTCGATCATTCCGGCGGGACCGGACATGAACGATGTTCTCGAAGACTCTATGACTTTTCTGAACTTCTCGGCGCTGTCGTCTCCGATGTCCAACGCAGGTTCCTCGGTAGGCATGTCCCCCACGTTGACCGAAACACGTTTGCCGTCTCTGTTGACCGCGACGTCCACGGGCAACAGTATTCTTGAACCGTGGGTATTCAGCACCTCTTTGGCCATGTTGAGATTCTCTTCGGTCAATTCGCTTTTAAGAATCTTCAGGCTGGCTTCGCCGATGTCCACGCCTCTGGCGTAAAGGAAGGCGTTTCCTGCCAATCCTGTGAGAATCACCGTATCGGCGGTGTGGGCGCTGAGAACATGGTTGACCATCGAAGATATGTCTCCGAACTTTGCCCCTCCCAAAATGAAAACCGAAGGACGGCGGGGTTCGTCGAATATTGCGCTGAGTGCGAAAAGTTCCTTCATCATCAGCCTTCCGGATGCGGAAGGCATGCGGGATTGGAATCCCACAAGGGAACTTTGGGAACGGTGGGATGCCCCGAAGGCGTCACAGACGAAATAATCGAACATCGGCGCCAAAGCGTTGACGATGTCGGAATTTGCCTGAACCTCCATGTCCGCTTCGACGGATTCGGAATCTATTTCCCTCACGTTGCCGAGAAGGAGAATTTCACCCGGTTCCAGAGACATGATGGCTTCTTTGGCCTTTTCGCCCAATACGTCATTCACGTACTT
The DNA here is from genome assembly GCA_964588745.1 of uncultured Methanomassiliicoccales archaeon. Classification (GTDB taxonomy): domain Archaea; phylum Thermoplasmatota; class Thermoplasmata; order Methanomassiliicoccales; family Methanomethylophilaceae; genus VadinCA11. Next base: position 7,691 of record CAZPQO010000010.1, read on the forward strand.
TACGGGATAATTCAGATTTTTGGAAAGACGGTCGGCGTGCTGTTCCAAGGGAATGAAGTCCCACTTGCCTTTTCTGCCCTGATGGGCGATGATCACAAGTCTCGCCTGCTTTCCTATAAGTTCCCTTACGGTGGGCACCACCCTTCTGATGCGGGAATCGTTCAGTATCTTCAGTTCCTCGGTTTCGAGAGGACAGTTTATGTCCACTCTCAACAGAACTCTTTTGTCCTTGAAATTAAAATCACTGAGAGTGTAGAATTCCCGCATGGAAAGACCTCACCTTTTGTATGGTATTCCAAGGGCTATGTTTGTTTTCCTCGTGGACTCTTCCACATCGCAGAGTTTGCACATTGAACGGATGCAATCCACGTTTTCAGGAACCACATCGGATTCCTGGTGAACCGCCTGATAATAATACAGAGTGTTTCCGGTGGATTTGACTCCGTCTTCCCAGATCACGACTTCGTACATATCGGATCTGTTTCTTCCCAGATCGCTTGCGAGTTCCATGATTTCCGCCGTGGATTTGATTCCCGACGAGGTGTTGACCAATCTTACCCTTGCGGAGTTTCCTATTACTTCGAGGGCTTCTTCGGTGGTTGCTTTGTTCTTAAGTTCCAGCGTCACCGTGTGCATGTGCATGATCGTGGTGGACGCCTTTATGGCCATGGTGTTGATGTTGACCCAAGGCATGATGCTTTTCACATCAGGACCGTGATGGGTTGGGAGATTGACCGATGGCTCAAGGGCGTTGATTGGGCCTCCTTTGCTGTCGCCGGGATCCGCCCCTCTTCTCACAAGAGTCACATAAGCATTCTCGATGCCGAATTTGCGGTCAAGGGGGAACAGAGTTCTGATGAGTCCGGTGGTGTTGCAGGAAACCACACGGGAAAACTGGGCGCCCCATGATTCCTGGTAGTTTGCGGTCGAATTGAAAGAAGTGCCGGCGAGGCTGTGATCTTCGCCGCCCTGGAAAATTGCTTTGACACCTGCTTCGGCGTACATGTCCTTGTACATCTGACCCACGTTTCCGGGGGTGCAGTCCACGATGATGTCGGCTTTTGCGCAGAGTTCTTCCACGGTTCCCTTCACGGGAACGTTCGCATCTTCAAAAAGTCCCTTTCTGTCCGACGGAATGTAAAGATCGAATCCGTTCGCTCTCGCTATTTCGGCTTCGAAAGTGGGCCGGGTCTTGGTGACGCCGATGATTTCCATGTCGTTCTGAGCCTCCACGGCGGAGGCTACTCTTTTCCCGATTGTTCCGAAACCGTTGATACCTACCTTGATAGCAGTCATGAAACACCTATTGGCGATATATGTTGCCCGTCGTACATAAAGTTCTTCCGTTAGCCTCCCGGAACTTCAGGTTTTCAGAAACACTATTATAAAAACTGATACAATTACCAGGCGGAGATTATACCATGAAAGGAAACAGAGCATTGCTCCAAATGCTGGAGGACAGAGGTGTTGAGACCATGTTTGGATATCCAGGAGGCAGTGTGATTTCGATTTATGACGAAATCATGGACTCCTCGATCCGCCATGTACTCGTGCGCCACGAGCAATGTGCCGCTCATATGGCCGACGGATATGCCCGCGCAAGCGGAAAACCCGGTGTCTGTATAGCCACAAGCGGTCCGGGCGTCACCAACATGATTACGGGCATAGGTACTGCATACGCGGATTCGACTCCGATGATTGCTTTGACCGGACAGGTCGGAACCGGTTCTTTGGGACTCGGTGCATTCCAGGAAGTCGATGCGTACAGTCTGCTGATGCCCATAACGAAGCACAACTTCAGGGTTCTTGATGTTGACAGACTCCCTCACGCCGTGGACGAAGCATGGCAAATCTGTCAGATAGGAAGACCGGGGCCGGTTCACATAGACCTTCCCTCGGATCAGATGAATTCCGAAATCGATGAAAGCCTTCTGGGAATGACCTACGGAGTCAAACATCCGAAAGAGGACATGTCGGAAATAGGAACCGCGATTCAGTGGATCAAAGAAGCCGAAAGACCCGTTCTTTTGGTCGGAGGCGGTTCGATTAACGCCAATGCCGGCGCGGAAGTCGTCAAACTTGCCGAAATGATCGGAGCGCCCGCGGTGTTCACCCTTATGGGCATCGGCGCGATGCCGACCACCCATCCGCTGAATATGGGCCCTCTGGGAATGCACGGAAGACTCTGTGCATTGGACGCTTTCAGAAATGCGGATCTGGTTATCGCCATAGGCACCAAGTTCTCCGACAGGACTTTCAGCGTTCACACAAGGTTCGGAAACAAATGCAGAGTCGTTCAAATCGACATAGACGCAACCGAGTTCCAGAAACACGGAAACATGGACATAAACCTCCTTTGCGACGCGAAGAAGGGAACTCAGGCGCTGATAGACGGACTTGCCGGTTACAAGAGCAATCACGCGGCTTGGGATCTGACTTATTCCGAATACAAGAAGAAATGCCAGTGCAACATCGACATCAACGAAACTCCGATCGTCCCTCAGAAGATTTTGTTCGAACTGAACAAGCTCATCGAGAAGGATCACGACATGATCGTCACCACGGACGTCGGACAGAATCAGATGTGGGCCATGCACTATCTTGAGGTTCACAAACCCAGACACTTCCTTTCGTCCGGAAGTTTCGGTACCATGGGATTCGGTCTGCCTTCGGCCATAGGCGCGAAGTCGGCCAAACCCGACAGCACCGTCGTCACCATCACCGGAGACGGAGGATTCCAGATGGTTCAGCAGGAACTTGCCACCGCGGTCGCGGAAGATCTGCCTGTTGTGATCGTTCTGCTGAACAACGGATGGCTGGGAATGGTCAAACAGTGGCAGAAACTGTTCTGGGATAAGAGGTACAGCGCCACCGATCTGCGCAACGGACCGGATTTCATCAAGATTGCCGAGGCCTACGGAGCCAAAGGTATGACGATTACCAAGCCCGGAGACATCGCGGACGCTTTGAAAGAAGCGGTCGGCAGCGGAGAAACATACCTTCTGAACATCCATGTGGATCCCGAAGAAGACGTTCTCCCGATGTTGCCCGCCGATCCGAAGCAATCCATGGTGAAAGGACGCTGTCCGTACTGAGAGGTAATCTACTCAAAAGGAATAGGAAGAACGATACCTTTTAGTCTATAAAGTAATTCGACCAGTCAATACAAGGTGTAATTCAATGAAAATTTACCATGATTCGGATGTGGACATAAACGTCATCAAAGGAAAAACAGTCGCAGTTATGGGTTACGGTTCCCAAGGAAGAGCTCAGGCTCTTTGCTTCAGGGATTCCGGACTCGAAGTCGTAATCGGACTCAGAAAGGGTGGAAAATCCTGGGAAAAGGCAAAAGAAGACGGATTCAAAGTTCTTGAATTCGGAGACGCTGTGAAGAACGCGGATGTCATCATGATGCTTCTGCCCGACGAGGTTCAGCCCAAAGTCTACAAAGAGTTCGTCGAACCCAACATCAAGGAAGGCGCGGCTCTCGAGTTCGCCCACGGATTCGCGATTATCTACGAAACCATCGTGCCCCCCAAGAACGTGGACGTCATCATGATGGCTCCCAAGGCACCCGGCGACAAAGAAAGAGATGTCTTCGTGGAAGGATTCGGAGTTCCCGCCCTTGTCTGCGTGCATCAGGACTTTACCGGAAACGCAATGAAGATCGCATTGGCTTTGGCCAAAGGTCTCGGTTCCACCCGTGCCGGTGTGTTCGAGACCACTTTCGAAAA